>JAJQAZ010000110.1 GCA_021203545.1 Tannerellaceae bacterium
GCCACTTATTCAGCGTTTTAACATTTGTTCTTTAATAAAATAAAGTTGATATTTTTCACGGTATATTTATTATTTGAAATTAATAATTCTTATTACCGGATTATCCTCTCCGGTGAGTTACTCCACCAAATGTTACACAATTTCTTTCAATGGTTTTTTATTATAAGCATCTATTATTGATGATTCCTGAATTAATCCGGAAGCCATATTTTTCTCAATAGTATGGAAAGAAATCATATACCATGATCTTATATCATAAGCTAAGAATTCCTGTCAGGGATTATATAAGAACAGGAATATTTACTCATAGGCTCTTATATACAGGCTGCTGCTTCCATTTCCTAAATCAACCCAACATCCAGGTCTGTCTTAAAGGCAAAAATAAATGTAGATGTGTCTTTGGTTTTACCGGCATATTCACAGAGTGTTGTGATAAGGTGAATCAGATCTGGATTAAGGGGAGTTGTACTCCCTGCTTTTCCTAATTTAGTAGATCCTGCTTTTATAAGACAAAAAAGTATTTAGTAAAACAGATTGCAAATCCGAAGATCAATAGTCGGGGAGTGCAACTCCCCTCTGTCCAGTACAGAAAGAGGCGGCCTCAAATGAAGCTACCTCTTTCTGTCTTATTTAGTTCAATTTCATTCCCCATTAAATTTAACTGCAAGGATTGTTATATCATCTGATTGTTCTGCTCCGGCAGAGAATTGAGTAACCGAATCGTTTATTTTATTTACTAATCCAACCGGCGGCTCTCCAACCAGCTGCATACAGTTCTCCAACAAACGTTTTTCCGTGTAGGGTTTTTCCTGCGGGTTCATCGCTTCAGTTACTCCGTCCGTATATAGGAATAAGGTATCACCTGGTTGGAGTTGTACCTCTTTTTCATGATATTCTTTATCCTTCATTACACCTAATACCAGGTCGTGTGTTAAAGGCAGAACTGACACATGCGAATCACGCTGAATATAAACCGGTGGATTATGGCCTGCATTACAGTAACTAATAAGTCCGGTATGAATATTCATTATACCATAAAATACAGTTACAAACATGTCGTTTACACTTTCCTGGCATAAGATATTATTTGCCCGCTGCATACATGCAGACGGAGAACTTTCTGTTAATGCAATTGCCCGAACAACCGTACGGCTGATGGCCATAAAAATGGCTGCCAGAACTCCTTTGCCCGAAACATCTGCGATGACAAATCCCAAACGGTCCGGATCAATCAGAAAGAAATCATAGAAATCTCCTCCAATGTATTTAGCCGCATTCATACAGGCATAAATGTCGAACGATTTTAGTTCCGGAAAGGGTGGGAATTTTTTTGGTAAAATGGTTTGTTGAATTTCCCGGGCAACATGTAGGTCTGTCTGAATAGATTTCAACTGGGAATGTTCTTTCTGGGCATTTTTAATGAATTTAATCTGCTCGATAGCTTTTTCAATCGTTCTTTCCAGATCTTCCAGGTTAATGGGTTTGGTTGTAAAATCAAAAGCCCCCCGGTTCATGGCTATACGGATATTTTCCATATCACCATATGCGGAAACCATTATACATTTAAGGGCCGGATTACGGAGTTCATTAATCTTTGTCAACAGTGTTAATCCATCCATTTCCGGCATATTGATATCACTTAAAATAATATCAAAATCAGGATTAGCCAATATCATTTCGAGTGCTTCTACACCGTTATGTGCAAATGAGAACTCATATTCGCCCCGCTTTATTTTACGCCGGAAATATTGACTCAATAATATTTCGAGATCCTGTTCGTCGTCTACACTTAGTATTTTGATTGCCATAATAGTTATCCTTGTTCTTTGGTGGTTGGTAATGAAATCGTAAAACGGGTAAATTCACCGGGTTGGGTTTCTACCTCTATTTTACCATGATGCTTTTCTTCTATAATACTTCTTGTTATAGATAAACCTAATCCTGTACCTTCGCCTACCGGTTTGGTAGTAAAAAAGGGTTGGAACAGATTAGGTAAGATATCACCGGATATACCTGTTCCGTTATCTTCTATACTTAATTTCACCCAGTTATCCTCGTGCCAAAGCCTTACCTGTACAGTCGGAACATAATGTGTGGAGGCGTGAATAGACCTGCAATAAACCGCATAGCAGGCATTATTCATTATGTTTAGTACGGCCCGGCTTATATCCTGTGGGATTACCTTTACATTCTGGACTTCTTCATAAGATTCTTTAATCGTAATGTTAAAGTTTTTGTTGTTAGCACGGATTGAATGATACGAAAGCCAAATATATTCTTTAATGATTTTCTGTAATCCTGTAGGAATAAATTCATCGTTTCCACGGGAATACAGAAGCACTCCCCTAACAATGCTGGAAGCCCGTTCGCCATTCTCCTGAATTTTTCCGATGTTACATTGCAGGTCAGACATGATATCGTCTACTTCTTCTTTAGTATCGTCAGGTAAATCTTCCCGAATCTCATCCAATACATCAGACATATCTTTCAGCAATTTAGCAGATAATTTACTGAAATTGATAACAAAATTAAGTGGGTTCTGAATTTCATGTGCAATCCCCGCACTTAACAATCCCAGGGAAGCCAGCTTCTCCTGATTGCTTAACTGTTCTTTCAGGTATTCTATTTTCTTTTTTAAATCTTCATCCATTGTCTTCGGTATTTTGATGAATAGGGATCGTTATGGAAACTTCGGTATATTTGTTTTTTTCACTTTCCACTTTGATGACTCCCGAATGGTTTAAAACAATTTCACGACATAAATATAACCCAATACCGGTTGCTTCGGCAGTAGGTTTTGTGGTAAAAAATGGTTCAAATATTTTATCTTTTATATTATCTTCTATACCTATTCCATTATCCCGTACTTTGATACAAATGGAACTATTCAGTTTCTCGAGTTCTACACTTAATTGTGGTTCATAACTTTCACGCGCCGCCTTCCGGCCGATAGCATATATACTATTTTTCATCAAATGAATCAGTAGCTTACTCATCTGCTCTATATTCATTTCGATCATGAGCGAGAGAGTCAGACGCGAAAAGTTAAGTTTAATATTATGTTGTTTTATCTCGTTTTCAAACTGTTTAGCTATTATATCCAGGTTTACTTTACATAAATTATTGATGTCTGCCGGAACCATATGCCATTTAAGGTCTTTCAATAGTTCCTCCATATCCTTTACGATGCGGACCGTGTTTACTCCATGTTCAGCGATCTTATTCAGATTGCCGGATATCATAGCAAGTATTTCGACTGTATCTTCGTAGTTTTCTTTAGACATTACTGTATCTTCTCCGGTAATATTTTGTTCTATCTGTTTAAGAAGATTGATAGATAACTCCGCAAAATTGTTAATGTAATTGACCGGATTAAGAATACGGTCCAATAATCCTTTGGTGAGATTACCCACTGTAGCCATACGTTCGTTTCGCACCAATTCATCCTGGGCTTTTGCCAACGCCTCCATAGCTATTGATAACTCTTTGGATTCTTTCATTACTTTATCACGTTGAACACGAAGTTCAATGGTTCTTTCTTCAACCATTTTTGCCAGATACTCTTTCTGTTTCAAACTTTTTTTGAAACGCCATTTTGCAATCTGGAATCCACAGACAGCAATCAACAGAAAAACGTAGAGGGTGCTCCAGTCATGATAAAACCCGATCACAGCTGTAACAAGACCTACAACAGTAAGCTGCTCAAGTACCTGAATTTTTAACTTCAGACTCTGAATTTCCTTTATATTAAAATCGGCCATATCAGGTTATCTCTTTTATCAGGGTTAATATATTTTTATCTCCGGCACGTTCATAGGTAACCTGCGACATCAACTTTTTTACCAGAAAATGCCTAAGCCACCAATCGGTCGTTGTTCCCCCGATAATGAAATATCAGGTTCCGGTTTTTCTACCGGATTAAATGGATGACCGGTATCTGTCAATATAAATTTTATTTTACCGGGTTGAGTTTCCAGAAGCAGGCAGATATCTTTACCGATTTCTCCCTGATATGCATAGGAAATAACATTTACTACAGCTTCTTCTAATGCCAGTTTTAGATTCATGGAGGTATGAGGGCTCAATCCAATTTCACTACTTACCTGATCTATAAAATCATGTAAACAATGAAGTTGTTCCATATCATTTACTAAGTGTAATTCTTTCTTCATTTGCCCTTCTGTTTAACCCTACTTACTCAATGGTTAGGATTGTTGAGAAACCTGTTATATTAAAGATTTCCTTAATATCCGGTTGTACGTTTTGAATAATCAATGTACCATTTTTTGCAGTCATTCCTTTTTGCAAAGTAAGAATAATACGCAGCCCCGCACTACTTACATAGGTAAGATCAGCAGCATCCAGAATTACAGAAACGGCTCCATTGTCCAGAACTTCGCGAACTGCACTTTCAAATTCGACTGCTGTTAATGTATCCAATTGGCCGGAAACAGCAATTGTTGTGTTTTCTCCTTTTATAATCTTAATTTCCATTGTCCAATATTTGTATTCAAAATATCTAATCTGTTGTGGATATAGCAAATATATAGTTTATTCATTAAAAGCTTTGCATATCGCACAGTTTTTTATAATATCCGTCTATTGACAGTAACTCATCGTGATAACCACGTTCAACGATTTCGCCCTCATGCATCACACATATTTCATCGGCATTCCGGATGGTAGAAAGGCGGTGTGCAATGACTATCGTTGTGCGGTTTTTCATCAGATTTTCCAGTGCTTCCTGTACCAGGCGTTCTGATTCTGTATCCAACGCAGATGTAGCTTCGTCAAGGATCAGGATAGGAGGATTCTTCAATATGGCCCGGGCAATACTAATCCGTTGCTTTTGTCCACCGGACAATCTGCCACCACGATCACCTATATTGGTATCATATCCCTGCTCGGTAGCTATAATAAAATCGTGTGCATTGGCAATCTTGGCTGCCTCAATCACTTGTTCCATCGTTGCATTGTCGACCCCGAATGTAATGTTGTTGTAAAAGGTATCGTTAAACAAAATAGCTTCTTGGTTTACATTTCCCATCAAACTACGCAGATCATATAATGTGGTATCCCGAACATCTACCCCGTCGATGGTTATACTGCCTTTCGTTACATCATAGAAACGGGGAATTAGATCTACCAATGTACTTTTTCCGGAACCGGATTGTCCTACCAATGCAATCGTACGACCTTTAGGAATCTTCAAATTAATAGATTTCAATACCCAGTCATTCTGATATTTAAACCATACATCATTGAATGATATTTCGTTTATTAAAGCTACCGGACGCGGATCTGCCGGATCTTTTATATTAGTTTCCGCCTGCAAGATCTTATCTATTCGCTCTATAGAGGCCAAACCTTTCTGAATAGAATAAACTGATTTACTCAGATCTTTTGATGGATTGATCAGGCTATAAAAGATAACCAGATAATAAATAAAAGTAGAGGCATCGATAGTACTGTTGTTATCCAAAATAAGGGTTCCTCCATACCACAATACGATCGCAATAGTTGCTGTTCCCAGAAACTCGCTCATCGGATGTGCCATTTGCTGGCGACGGTAGATACGGTTAGTTGTTCTACGAAACTTATCATTCAGGGTTTCAAAACGTTCCTGAATCTTTTTCTCGGCATTAAAGGCCTTGATGATACGTAATCCTCCTAATGTTTCTTCTATCTGGCTCATTAGTTCTCCCCACTGCTGTTGCCCCACCAAAGAGGTACGTTTCAGCTTTTTACCGACCTGCCCCATCACATATCCGGCAAACGGTAAAAGAATTAATACAAATAGAGTTAACTGCCAGCTAATAATCATCATCCCTGTGAAATAAATAATGATAAGGATGGGATTCTTAAAAAGCATGTCAAGGGAACTCATTATGGAATTCTCGACCTCATTCACATCTCCTGAAACACGGGCTATGATATCGCCCTTACGCTCCTCTGAAAAAAAGCCCAAAGGAAGCTGTGTAATCTTTTTATTAATCTGGTTCCTGATATCCCTTACGACACCGGTACGGATAGGAACCATAGTAAAAAATGCCATATACATACTGGCAACCTTTAAAAAAGTCATAACAACCAGATAAATTCCTAATATGATCAATGTAAAGGAGCCTCCATGGGTATCTATAATTCCACTGACATACCAGAAAAAGTTATTTTGAATAATATCCGGTAATTCTTTTAGATTACTCCAGTCCCAGTTAGTAAAACTCCAGGGTATATATTCATATACTTCTCCCTCATCAGTCCGGAAGAGGATATTTAATATAGGGATTATTAGAAAAAAAGAGAAGAGATTCAGAATAGCTGTTAAAATATTAAATATAATATTTAATATAAGATAGTTTTTATACGGAGGTACAAAACGCTTTAGAATACGGAGGAAATCTCTCATGACAAAGTAAAGTTTAATTAAAGGGCGAATTTACTCAATAAAGCCCGTTTTAGAGGTATTTCGGAAAATATTTTGATTTTCTTTTGTTCCCTGAGACTATTTTTAAAAAAAATGAATATTTCGTGCAGCGATTTTTTTGTTTGTTACATCTTACTAATCACATGGTTGAAGTATACAGTGTGGCTGAATTTACGAACAATAGCGATTTTAGGGATGTTATAGAAATGGAAGTTCTTATAATATCAAGGATTTTTAAATATTATTAATGATTATAACTAACACAAGAAGTAGGTATGAAAAGAATTCACAAACCTTTCATTAAAGGGATTAATTGGGTTATCGGTAGTCTGATGTCTTTATTGGGATTTGGGAGCAATACCTGTGAAAACGCCACAGAAGAATATGGTGTGCCCCATACATGCTTTTCCGTAAAAAATAATGCTCAGGAAGAAAAAACTGAGCATAACTGGAATGACCTCCATACGGAATCACTCTAAATTTGTATCTTTACATCTTTCCTTTTAGAAAATTGTAAGAATGAAGAAACAACCCGGATTACGGAAACAAATTGCACTTGAACTATTCAGAAAAATAAGACAAAATCGTTCTAAATTACATGAATTACGTACCCTCTTCTGGGAATGTACTCTTCGATGCAATATTGGGTGTAAACATTGTGGAAGCGATTGCCGGGTAAACATGGAACAACCGGATATGCCGGTCGAAGACTTTTTAAAAGTTATTGACTCTTTATCTCCTCACGTTGATAAAAGCAAATTAATGGTGGTTTTTTCCGGAGGAGAACCTTTAGTACGCACAGATTTGGAAGAATGCGGAAGAGAGCTCTATAAAAGAGAAATTCCCTGGGGTATGGTAACCAACGGTTTGGCCCTGACAAGAAAAAGGCTCGATTCGTTGTTAAATGCCGGAATGCATGCCTTGACGATTAGTCTTGACGGCTTTGAAGAGGCACATAACTGGCTAAGAGGACACCCTAAAAGTTTTGAAAGAGGGATTATTTCCATTGGGATGTTAATTGATGCAAAGGAGATTAAATGGGATGTAGTAACCTGTGTAAATAAAAAGAATCTGAAAGATCTGCCACGTTTTAAAGAATTCCTTTTTGAAATGGGCGTTAAAAGGTGGCGTTTATTCAGTATTTTTCCGGTAGGCAGAGCTACTCAATTACCGGAACTTCAATTGAACGATAAAGAATTTACCGAATTTATGGAGTTTATCCGTATTGCCCGCACAGATCACCGGATGCATATAAGTTATGGTTGTGAAGGATTTCTGGGCGAATATGAAACAGAAGTAAGAGATTATATGTTTCAATGTAATGCAGGGATAAATACAGCCTCTATTCTGGCAGACGGTTCTATATCCGGCTGTTTAAGTATACGTTCAAATTTTTATCAGGGGAATATTTATAAAGATGATTTTGCCGATGTATGGGAAAACAAATTTATTTCCTATCGTAACCGTGAATGGACTAAAAAAGATCAATGTGCAAACTGTTCTATGTACCGTTATTGCGAAGGTAACGGAATGCATTTATATGATAATAACGAAAAATTACTTGTTTGCCACTATAATAGATTAGTAGAATAATTATTAATACAATATAAACTAAAAATGCCACCTGAAATGTACAGGTGGCATTTTTTTATTTTTCACGCACATAAATATTAATTGGAGTTCCCGTAAAGTTCCAATGTTCTCTTAATTTATTTTCCAGAAAACGTTTATATGGATCTTTTATCCATTGGGGCAAATTACAGAAAAAGACAAACGAAGGAACCGAACCTGCCGGTAATTGGGTAATGTACTTGATCTTTATATATTTTCCCTTCCACGCAGGAGGAGGATAATTTTCTATAATAGGCAACATCACTTCATTCAATTTGGCCGTTGGAACCCTTGTTTTTCTGTTTTCATATACCTCCTTGGCAGTTTCCAGCACTTTAAAAATACGTTGTTTGGTCATTGCCGAAATAAACAAAATAGGGAAGTCCTTAAACGGGGCTAATCGTTCACGGATCGTATCCATATAAAACTTGATTGCTTTCTGGCTTTTATCTTCTACCAAATCCCATTTATTAACGCAAACAACTAATCCTTTACTGTTTTTCTGAATCAAAGAGAAGATATTCAAATCCTGACTCTCTATTCCACGGGTTGCATCAAGCATTAATACACAAACATCCGAATTTTCAATTACACGGATAGAACGAATAACGGAGTAATATTCCATATCTTCGTTTACCTTACCTTTTTTACGGATCCCGGCTGTATCTACCAGATAGAAGTTCAGACCAAACTTATCATATTTAGTATAAATCGAATCGCGGGTTGTGCCGGCAATATCAGTTACAATATGTCTTTCTTCTCCAATAAATGCATTAATAAGGGAAGATTTTCCTGCATTAGGACGACCTACTACAGCGATACGCGGTAGTTCTTCATCTAACTCCTCTTTTTTATCTTCCGGTAGTAATTCAACAATCCTATCCAGTAGGTCACCACTGCAGGAGCCATTAATAGCCGAAATACACATCGGATCTCCTAAACCCAATGAATAAAATTCGGCAGACTGGGGATGTAATTCAAAGTTATCTGCTTTATTCGCTACTACTATTACCGATTTCTTTGCTCTACGCAGAATCTTAGCAACATCCATATCCAGATCTGTCATTCCATTCACCACATCTACTACAAACAAAATGATATCTGCCTCTTCGATTGCTATTTGTACCTGCTTGTTTATCTCTTCTTCAAAAATATCATCGGAGTTGACTACCCATCCCCCAGTATCGATCAGGGAAAATTCTCTACCATTCCAATCTACTTTACCATACTGCCGGTCGCGGGTTGTGCCGGCTTCTTCATTAACAATAGCCTGACGTGTTTGAGTCAGACGATTGAATAAAGTTGATTTTCCAACATTGGGTCTTCCAACTATAGCTACTATATTTCCCATATACTTTACTTCATCAATAGGATATCATCAATCCAGACGGTATCCAAAATTTTTTAATAAGTTGTCCCGGTTTCTCCAATCCTTTTCAACTTTTACAAACATTTCTAAAAAGACTTTTTTCTCAAAAAATCTTTCAATATCTTTTCTGGCCATAGCACCGACTTTCTTTAAAGCCTGCCCTTTATGCCCAATAATAATTCCTTTTTGCGTATCCCGCTCTACGATAATCAAAGCTTTGATACGAATCAGGTTTTCCTCTTCCTTAAATTCTTCTACGATTACTTCAGTCGCATAAGGAATTTCTTTCTGATAATACAACAGGATCTTTTCACGGATAATTTCTGTTACAAAGAATCTTGCAGGTTTATCAGTCAAAGCATCTTTTTCAAAATAAGGAGGAGAATCAGGAAGCAAAGATTCAATCCGTTGCTTTACATAACCTATATTAAAGTTAGATAGTGCTGATATCGGAATAATCTCGGCAGTGGAAAGCAATTCCTTCCAATGTATCGCCAGCGATTCCAGTTCTGCCTGATTAGACTGGTCTATTTTATTGATCAGTAATAAAACAGGACATTCTACTTTTTGTACTTTTTGCAGGAAATCTTCATTTTTATCAATCTTTTCCACTACATCGGTTACATATAACAACACATCGGCATCACCTAACGCAGACTGGGAGAAGTTTAACATGGATTCCTGCAGTTTATAATTAGGGCGCAAAACTCCGGGAGTATCCGAATAGACAATTTGCATTTCATCCGCATTGACAATACCCAGTATTCTATGACGGGTTGTTTGTGCCTTGGATGTAATGATCGATATCCGCTCCCCAACCAAACGATTCATTAAGGTAGATTTTCCGACATTCGGATTACCCACAATATTTACAAATCCTGATTTATGCTTTTTTTCCGTCATATCCCCATTTTACATATACAGCACCCCAGGTAAATCCGGCTCCGAAAGCTGTTAAAATGATATCATCTCCTTTCTTGAGTTGATCTTCATATTCCCACAGGCACAAAGGTATAGTTCCTGCACTGGTATTACCATATTTCTGAATATTAATCATTACCTTTTCAGAAATACCCAGACGGTTAGCTACCGCATCAATGATACGTAAATTTGCCTGATGAGGAACAACCCAATCCAGATCCTCTTTCTGTAATCCGTTCTTTTCTACAATTTCCAAAGAAACCGCAGCCATGTAAGAAACCGCATGTTTAAAGACATACCGACCATCCTGGTAAACAAAATGTTCTCTACTCTCTACAGTTTCATGAGTTGCAGGGTAAGCAGAACCACCACCTTTCATAATTAAATGGGATAATCCACTACCATCTGTTTTCAGGATTGTATCAATAATCCCAACAGGTTCTGTAGTAGGTTCAAGCAAGACTGCTCCACAACCATCTCCAAAAAGCGGACAGGTATTACGGTCAGTATAATCGGTAATAGAAGTCATTTTATCCCCCGATACCAATACAACCTTTTTATAGCGCCCGGAACGGATATAATTTGCAGCCGTTTCCAAGCCATATAAAAATCCCGAACATGCCCCCTGCATATCAAAAGTCATAGCATTCACACATCCGGTATTATAAGCAATTACAGAAGCTGTAGTTGGAAAACCAAAATCCGGAGTAGTGGTCGCACAGAGTAAAACTTCTACCTCCTCAGGATTAATACCTGTTTTCTTAAATAACTCCTGCACAGCCCGGATTCCCATATAGGAGGTACCTTTCCCTTCACCTTTCAGGATCCGGCGCTCTTCAATACCAACTCGTGTTTTTATCCATTCGTTGTTTGTGTCAACCATTTGAGATATATCCTCATTGGTCAAAATATCCTCTGGGACATATCCCCCAATCCCTGTTATAACCGCATTTATTTTATTCATATATAACTGTAAAAGACTTATATCCATTAAACTACAAAATAGCCCTAAACAAAATTTAGGGCTATTTCCTTTCGTTTACCAGATTGGTGGTAAACTTATACAGCAGCTATTTTTTCGATTGCTAACTTTCCTCTGTAATAACCACAATCGCCACAAACCGTATGATAAATGTGCCAAGCACCACAGTTAGGGCAAATAGCCATTGTAGGGGTTACAGCCTTGTCATGAGTTCTTCTCTTGGCTGTTCTTGATTTTCCTTGTCTTCTTTTAGGATGTGCCATTTTTCTATGTATTTAATTATTATCATTTTCAACTAATCCTTTCAAAGCATCCCAACGCGGATCTGTAGATCCGGCATCATCCATAGAGATATCATCTTCCATACCACCGTCCAAATCATCTTCATCATCTGAACTTTTAGCAGTATGTTTTTTCAACTTAGAGGACATTGCTTTGTTACATTTGCCTGGAGCATGAACATGTTTCATTGGCACCGCCAGTGCCACAAACTCATATAAGAACCAGGCCAGATTTATTGCTCCTTCATCTTCAGGTATTATAACTATTTCATCACTTTCTTCTACATATTCTTTTCCAAACTTCACAATCAAGCGGTTGTTTGTATCCACCGGAATTTCCATATCGTCCAGACATCTGTCACACGGAACGATAGCCACACCTTCTACATGAAAATTCATTTCAAACATCACAGAGGTGCGTTTGACTGATAACTGTACTTTCACTTTACCTTTCTGTACCTCGGTTCCGTCAATATCCACAAAAAACTTATTCTCCAGGAAATATTCATAATTATGCTGCCCGGGAGATAAATTTTTCAGATCGATTTTATATGCATCAAATTTACCCAAAGCTTATTAGCGTAAAAACCTTGCAAAGGTATAAAAATTCTCTACATAAAACCAAAACCTCTTATGTTATTTTTATTTTTTTGCACCTACATTCTACTTCTATTTATAATTCAGATACATAGGATTAATTATGTAGCATTAAACTACCAGCAATAACCCAGATAATTATCACAGATAATAAAATGGTATGCTTTAGTAAATACAAAGATTAAATCCATTTCTTCTATATTCCCAATTCACCAATCTGATATTGCATGATATAAATAATCATTAATTAAATCTTCTTTGTTTGATTCTTTATTTATAACAACAGTTACTACAATTCTCAATAGTTCCAAAAGTTCCGAATCTTCCATAAAAGCAGTAGAACTTTTAGTTTTCAAGACATTGCTTTCTACACTCAACTAATTGATTAATATAAACGTACTCTGACGGGATTAGATAGAATAAATACGTAAAAAATAATTGTCCTACCTGCGTCCTGGAAGTGTCATAAATAAGAAGTAGCCATAAAGGTTCATACCTATTTTGCTTAAAAAGCTAATTAATTAAGCTTACAACAAAAATAAAACTAAAGAAATAAAGTTTCCCGACTTGATCGGAAAGCGCAAAAGAAGAGACAGTTTATATAGTCAATAAAAGCACTACCGATAGTAAGAATACGACTCCCGCCTTCGCCGGGAACAAGATCGTTTTTTGCTAAAAAGATAGGACTGATTGCAAATGGAACATCCCGGTTTATCGGGGTCCCCTCCGTACAAAGAGTATAGAGATAGTATATTGGCACAGATTTAAATCTGCGCCAGCGGTTGTAAGGAGGTAGGAATAACTATCAAACAAAAAAAGGCTCACTCTC
>JAJQAZ010000102.1:0-21283 GCA_021203545.1 Tannerellaceae bacterium
GCTATATGTTAAATTGTCTCTTAAATTCCTGCTTCTGAGAAATTACCTTTAATCTTCATAGAATACTTTATTTTTTAATTACATTTGGGGTAGTAAATAAAGTTTATAATATGAGTCGTATTCCGGATTTTAAGAATCTTGTTTTCAGAGATACATCATTTGCTGATCTGATGAACAAGCGAATATATAATGTGCTTCTTATCGCTTCTAAATATGATGCTTTTATGTTGGAAGATGATGGAAGAGTGGATGAACAGATATTTAATGAATACACCGCCCTTAGCTTACGTTATCCTCCCCGTTTTACACAGGTTACAACAAAGGAAGAAGCTCTCCGGGAGTTGGAAGACCGTAATTTTGAGTTAATTATTTGTATGCCGAATATGGACGACCGGCATATGTTTGCCGGCGCAAAAGAGATAAAGAAACATTATCCTTCTATTCCTATTGTGGTTCTTACTCCTTTTTCGAAAGAGGTATCTAAACGGGTTGCAGATGAGGATTTAAGTGCGATTGATTATATTTTCAGTTGGTTAGGTAATTCGGATCTTTTTCTGGCAATTATTAAATTGATTGAGGATAAGATGAATGCAGAGGATGATATTGAGAGTGTAGGTGTACAGATCATCCTGCTGGTTGAAGATTCGATCCGGTTTTACTCGTCCGCATTGCCGCATTTGTATAAGTTTGTGCTGGAACAAAGCCAGGAATTTTCGAAGGAGGCTTTAAATGACCACCAGCGTACTTTACGGATGCGCGGACGTCCCAAAATTAAACTGGCCCGCACGTATGAAGAGGCTGTCCGGATATTTTATAAATATAAAAACAATATGCTGGGTATTATCTCGGATATGAGTTTTCAGCACAACGGGATGAAAGACCCTTTTGCCGGATATAAGTTTGGGCAATACGTCAGAAAGACCGGCCTTATTATTCCGTTTATCCTTGAATCGTCCGAATCGAATAATGTGGTATATGCAAAAGAACTGCATGCTTCGTTTGTGGATAAAAATTCAAAAAGCTATCCGCAGGATCTGAAAAAGAAAATTATGCAACGTTTTGGGTTTGGTGATTTTGTAATTCTTAATCCACATACGAGAGAGGAGATTATGCGGATCAAAGACCTGAAGGATTTGCAGAAAAAGGTATTTGATATCCCGGATGATTCGTTGGTATATCATCTTTCGCGAAATCATTTTTCGCGCTTTTTCTATTCCCGTGCGATGTTTCCTCCCGCAGAGATATTGAAACAGGTGGATGTGAGCGATTATGCCAATATGGATGAGGCGCGGAAACTGATTTTTGACCTGATTGTGGAGTACCGGCGAATGAAAAATACCGGTGTGGTGGCTGTTTATCAGAAAGAGCGTTTTGATGAGTATAGTAATTTTGCCCGCATCGGAAACGGGTCGCTTGGAGGAAAAGGGAGAGGTTTAGCCTTTATCGGTACTATGGTAAAGAGAAACCGGGATTTATCGAAAGATAATTTTCTGGTAACTATACCTAAAACAGTCGTTATTTCTACTGATATTTTTGATGAGTTTATGGAAACAAACGACCTGTACCAGGTTGCTTTGAGTGATATAGAAGATAGTGGAATTTTACGGTATTTCCTGCATGCAAGTCTGCCTTCTTCATTAATAGAAGATTTGATTGCCTTTTTTGAGGTGGTAAAAAGTCCGGTTGCCATACGTTCATCCAGTTTGCTGGAAGATTCGCATTACCAGCCATTCGCGGGTATATATTCAACTTATATGGTTCCTAAAGTGGAGGATAAGTACGAAATGCTACGCATGGTAAGTGATGCGATAAAAGGAGTTTATGCTTCTGTATTTTATAAAGATAGTAAAGCTTATATGACTGCTACTTCTAATCTGATTGACCAGGAGAAAATGGCAATTGTGCTACAGGAAGTAGTAGGCACACACTATGGAGATCGTTTCTATCCTACCATATCAGGGGTGGCCCGTTCGCTTAATTTTTATCCGATAGGGAATGAAAAAGCAGAAGATGGAATTGCAAATGTAGCTTTAGGGTTAGGAAAATATATTGTAGACGGTGGGTTAACACTCCGGTTTTCACCGCGGCATCCACATAATATATTACAGATGAGTACCATGGATTTTGCCTTGAGGGAAACCCAAACCCGTTTTTATGCGCTGGATATGAAGAATCTGCCTGAACAGTTTTCGGAAGATGACTCTTTTAATTTGCTGAAATTAAGCGTAAAGGATGCGGATTCAGATGGTTCTTTGAAATATATAGCGTCTACGTTTGACCCTTACGACCAGATTATCCGGGATGGATATTATGCGGGTGGCCGGAAGATTATATCGTTTGTTAATATTTTGCAGCATGATGTGTTTCCTTTGGCAGAAACTCTGGATCAGATATTGCAGATCGGGCAGGATGAAATGGCTCGTCCTGTGGAGATAGAGTTTGCGGTGAATATTCATCCTGATAATTCGCAACTGGCAACCTTTTATATTTTACAGATTCGCCCTATTGTAGATAATAAGGAGGTAATGGATGAGGATTTGACAAAAATTACGAAAGAAGAATCTATTTTGATGTCGGAAAGTGTGTTGGGGCATGGTATTGTGACGGATGTGCACGATGTTGTGTATGTGAAATCCGGAGCGTTTAATTCATCTAACAATCAACTGATTGCCTATGAAATAGAGAAAATAAACCGCCAGTTTACAGAGTTGGAGGGTAATTATGTACTGGTTGGTCCCGGGCGATGGGGTAGTAGTGACCATTGGCTGGGTATACCGGTAAAATGGCCTCATATTAGTAACGCCAGGGTTATAGTGGAGGCTGGTCTTGAAAATTACCGGATTGATCCGAGTCAGGGAACCCATTTCTTTCAGAATCTTACATCTTTTGGTGTGGGTTACTTTACAATCAATCCGTTTAAAGGAGATGGTTGGTTTGACGAAGAATATTTAAATGCGCAACCTGCTGTTCAGGAAACAGCGTATTTGCGCCATGTACGCTTTGAAAAACCGATTGTTATTAAAATGGACGGTAAGAAAAGCCTGGGAGTGGTTTTGAAATGAAAAATGAAAAGTGAAAAATGAAAAATAATCCGTTTCAATTTTTCATTTTTCATTTTTCATTTTTTTTATCCCCATTTCTTTATCCATTCATTTGCTTTAGCCAGTGTTTCAGGTTTTCCTATATCCATTAGCTGTAGGTTTTCTGCTTCGAATGCCTTTATATTGGCTTTCGCACAGATAGCAAGATAAAAATTGATAATTGAAAATTTACCGGTCCACTCTTCCATCCATTCAAAAATCCGGGGAGACATTACATGAATTCCACCGAAAGCAAACTCTTTATACTTTTCGGGTTCAAAATCCGGATAATGAGATTTTACTTCTCCGGTGTCCCTATTCCTCCAGCCACATAATTCATGCTCGTTATTAAAAAGAAGATACCGTGAAGTTTCCCGTTTATTTACTAATAAAGTTGCTAAAGAATTATTGGTTATATGTTCCTGATAGATAGCTTTTAAATCTACGTTGGAAAGTATATCCGTATTGTGTACCAAAAAAGGTTCGTTCCCTTCCAGGAACTGGGCTGCCTGTTTAATACCACCTCCGGTATCCAGCAGGTAATCCCGTTCGTCCGAAATATGGATCGTGATGCCGAAGCTATTGTTTGTTTGTATAAAATCAATAATCTGGCCGGCCAGATGATGTACATTAATAATAATCTCCTGGAATCCGGCTGTTTTCAATTTGGTAATAATGTGTTCAAGCATTGGAATTCCGTTTACAGGAATCAGTGCTTTGGGGGTCGTGTCGGTCAGGGGTTTCAAACGATTTCCCATTCCGGCTGCAAAAATCATCGCTTTCATAAGACAGGATTCAGGGTTTGTTTAATATTTTGCTCTCGATGAGTCAGATTAACTTTTACATTGAATTTATTGTGAAGGTATTCTGCCAGATGCTGGGCGCAGTAAACCGAACGGTGTTGGCCACCCGTACACCCGAAACTTACCTGCAGATTTGTAAAATCACGATCTTTATACCGTTGTACGGCATTTCCTACCAATGCATTTACGTGTTCAAGGTAAGATGTGATTTCTCCGTCCTCTTCTAAAAATGAGATTACAGGAGCATCCAATCCTGTAAGCGATTTGTATTGTTCATACCGTCCCGGGTTATGTATTGCCCGGCAGTCAAATACAAATCCTCCTCCGTTTCCTGATAAATCTTCAGGAATTCCTTTTTTGTAAGAGAAACTATAAACTGTGACTTCAAGCATATTTTTATTCTTTTATATTAGTTCCGGTTTCAGATAGTTCTGTTAATAATGGTACCAGATAATTATATTGAGTAAATCCCTGGTTTAAAAGGTGTTTTAGGTTGTTCAGAGCAAAAGGGATACTTTCTATAAAATGGGGCTTTTTCTCGAATCCCCCCCGGAATCCATAGGCTCCGAGTACCTGCAATGTCCTGAAAAGAACGAAATGCTTTAGTTTTTCCCTGAATTTTTTCTCATCCGGTTGTGTATAAGGCTGGGATGCCTTTAAGTAGCATTCAATCAGTTCTTCTCTCAAGTCATCCGGATAGTTTGCTTTTGCCTGCCAGAGAAATGAAGCCACATCGTAGTAAACCGGGCCTTTTCTTCCTCCCTGGAAGTCTATCAGATGCAGTTGGTTCTCTTTTACCATTACATTCCGGGATTGAAAATCACGGTACATAAAGGTATCAAAGGGTTCTTCCAGTAATAGGGCTGCCATTTCTTCAAAGTCGTCTTCCAGCTTGTCTTCCTGAAACTCCAGTCCGGATGTTTTCAGAAAACAATATTTAAAATAGTGCAGATCCCAGAAAATACTTCTTCTGTTAAACGAAGGTTGAGGATAACACCAGGAATAATCCAATCCATTTCTTCCACCATACTGGATAGCCGGTAATAATTCCAGTGCATTATTTAGTAATTTCTTTTCCTGTGAATTAAAGAGTCCTTTTTGTCTTCCTTCTGCAATTGCATCGAAGAGTAATACATCTCCCAGGTCTTCCTGCAGATACAACATATGGTTGGCAGAAAAAAGGTAAACCTCGGGTACAGGGATTCCGTTTTTCTTGAAAAAGGAGGACAAATAAACGAAAGCCTGATTTTCTTCCGGAGAATTTCCATACACACCTATTACTGTTTGTGTGCCATATAAACGGAAATATTCCCGGTTTGAACCGGCAGCCGAAAGCCTTTCAATTCGTTCGGGAGTTGAATTGAAAAATGTATAATATAACTTCGCTAATCCATCCTGTATCATTCCTGGTATCTTCGAATATCCGGACGAAGGTACAGTTAAATTGACAATTGACAATTGACAATTGATAATTTTTTTGTCGCGTATATAAAAGTAAAAGGAGTCTATTTCCGAAGAAACATACTCCTTTTTAAGATGATCATTAATATTTTATCTATTAATTGTCAATTGTGTATAATCAATTGTCAATTTTAAAGAACACCCTGAGCCATCATTGCTTTAGCTACTTTCATAAATCCTGCGATGTTAGCACCTTTTACATAGTTTACGGTGCCGTCAGGATTTTGTCCGTATTTTACACATTGTTCATGGATAGACTGCATGATGCTTTTCAGTTTCTCGTCAACTTCTTCAGCTGTCCAGCTAAGTTTCATCGCATTTTGAGTCATTTCGAGTCTGGAAACAGAAACACCACCTGCGTTAGCCGCTTTACCCGGAGCGTACAGGATTCCTGCTTCAAGGAATGCATCAATTGCTTCCGGTGTTGAAGGCATGTTGGCTCCTTCTGATACAGCGATACAACCGTTTGCTAATAATACTTTCGCATCGTCGCCTGTTAATTCGTTCTGAGTTGCACTTGGTAGAGCGATATCACATTTTTCACCCCATGGGCGTGCTCCTTCTACATATTTGCAACCATATTTATCGGCATATTCTTTGATACGGCCACGGTACAGACCTTTCAGCTCCATTACATAAGCTAATTTTTCACTGTCGATACCTTCCGGATCATAGATATAACCGTTAGAGTCGGAAAGTGTTACTACTTTTGCTCCCAGTTCGATCAGTTTTTCTGTAGTATATTGTGCTACGTTACCGGAACCTGAAACAGTAACCACTTTACCTTTGATGTCGATGTTACGTGTCTTCAACATTTCCAGAAGGAAATATACGTTACCGTAACCGGTAGCTTCGGGACGAATCAGTGAACCACCGAATTCGATACCTTTACCTGTGAAAGTACCGGTGTTTTCACGAGCCATTTTTTTGTACATACCGTACATGAAAGCAACTTCACGTCCGCCTACACCTATATCACCTGCAGGAACATCGGTATCAGGACCAATATGACGCCATAGCTCCATAATGAATGCCTGGCAGAAACGCATGATTTCCGCATTTGATTTTCCTTTTGGGTTGAAGTCTGAACCCCCTTTACCACCACCCATAGGTAATGTTGTCAGTGAGTTTTTGAAAGTCTGTTCGAAAGCAAGGAATTTAAGAATTGACTGGTTAACGGAAGCGTGGAAACGCATACCTCCTTTGTAAGGTCCGATCGCATTGTTATGCTGTACACGGTAAGCCATGTTGGTATGTACCTGTCCTTTATCGTCCATCCAGGTTACACGGAAAGAGAAAATACGATCCGGAATACAAAGACGTTCAATCAGGTTTGCTTTTTCAAATTCAGGATGTTCATTGTAAACTTCTTCAATAGATCCTAATACTTCAGCAACTGCCTGATGATACTCCGGTTCGTTTGGAAATCTTCTTTTTAAATCGTCTAAAACTTCGTTAGCTTTCATTGATTGTTTTATTTTGAATGTTATACAATTATTATACAAGAATAGAAACACAGGTTCCGCAACCTTTTGTGCGCTGCAAAGGTAAGATAAAATTCAAACAGTGCAAACAATTGAAAGCAAAAATCTAAAAAGAATATCCTTTTGCTATTTAAAGCGATTTAAAGTTACTAAATGTTATTCGTTTCGATCCCGTATGTTCTTATAGATAGGAACAAATACAATGATTCCTGAAGCTATAATCGAAAAGATGGTTGTAAAGTCGAGTACCGCATGGGTAAGAAGCAGATAACACAAGGCTCCCCACAGCAGAATAATACATGCAATCTGACTGTTAGATAATTTTCTGCGTGCCATATATTTAATGATAATTCTTAGAAAAGATATTTTTCATATCCTCCTTCTTTTATTAATTCAACTACTTTTGGAACATCTTTCTCAAATACTTCCAGCCTTGCACCTCCGGTGTCCATATGGCTTAAAAGTTGTGCTGTATTCTCGTTCCGTAAATAACACTCAATACCTTCAGATTGTAAAAAAGATAACAATGTGAATGCATCCGCCGGAAACTGAAAACGGGCTACTTCTACTATTTTTTCATTATCGTTCATAAAGCTGTAGTTTTTAGTTACTGGTTGCGTTTATATCTCGCGATAATGTAAAGATAAGAAAATATTAGGTTAATGAAGAATCTTATTTGTATATTGAGCCGCTTTTTATGGATTTCAGGAAAAACAATAGATCATGAAAAAATATATTATTCTTATAATAGTGCTGGTTATAAGCTTATTCGCTGGTATTTTAGCTTTGTGTTTACATACAGGAGAAGATATTCATCAGGAAACTAATCAGTCCCTTGATTCTTTTGAGGATGTTTATTCATTTGAATACGTAGAAGAACCTTTAATGTATCTTTCATGGGATGAACTTACATGGACGGGGCCTGATACAAATGATGAATATGTGATGGATGTAGCAATAGAGTTACTTTCTGATTATGATAATGAAAATGTATTGGATCGTTGGAGCTTTGGATCAAATACCTTATCCTTATTTTACCCCGACTATGCATTATCAATTAGTCACAAAAAAAATCTTAGCTCCGATATTCCCAAAAGAAGATTTTTCAATAATATTATATCGTATACCGGACGAAAAAATGACTTGTTATTATCTATGTATTCCCGTTTTCGGGAAATAATTTTCACAGTTTTAACTCCGCAACGGTTTTATGATCTTCAAATTCAGGATTTGATCCGGATGCTTAATGAATCCTATGCTTATTATTACCGGAATGGTTATCTGAATACTGAAAAGTTACAAAACACCTACGAAGGCTTATCTGACCGGGATAATAACACCTGGCTTTATCATGATGCAGAGCAAATGGCTTATGATTGTGGTGTTATAGTTTATGACGACGATGAGACATATAGTAGTGATTTTTATGAAAGATTCTGGGCTTATTCTTTTTGGGCTCGTCGCCATGCTGAAAATAATATTCCGGCGGTGAAAGCCATCCTTGACGACTTATGGGCACATTATGTGGAAGGTGTAGAATTTGCTTTAGAAAAAAATGTTTTAAACAATGCACCCCGGCTTACAAATGAGAATGGTGATTATATATATGATAATTATGACCATGATAAATTAACCTTTGTATATTATTACGATATTCATGGACAAAGAACCGGGAATTGGGTTCAATATAGCTACTATGGAGATGAAAAGCTTTGTGAATGCCAGATGCAAAACGATATGCTCCATGGTGAATATAAAGAATATTCTGACGGGAAATTAAAGAGATGTTATCAATTCGTTGACGATGTTTTAATCTCGGGCGTGTTTTATGATGATGAGGGAGCTATTAAGGAAACTGTCAGATATGAATTTATAGACGGACAACTCAAAGAATTTATTGATAGGGGTGATGAGGGAACTATTGAAAGACAACAAATAAATGATAAAACTGATGGATTATATATAGTCAAATATCCGGATGGAGGGTTAAAAATAGAAGCAAACTATTCGCAGGGAAAACGTAATGGAGAGTATAAAAAATATTATCAATCCGGTCGGATAGAGGAACACTCTCATTATACCGATGGAGTTGTAGATGGCACACGGCTACTATATTATGAAGATGGAAAACCTAAAGTAGAAGCCAATTATGTGAAAAATTACAGAAATGGAGATTATAAGGAGTATTACCCGTCCGGAGAAATTAAACTACACTATGTTTATAAAATGGAAAAACCGGAAGGGATTAACCGGTATTATTATAAGAATGGTAAAATTCGGACCGAATCAAGATGGTCAGATGGTAAGACGTATGCCGATGAAATAAAAGAGTATCATTCTACCGGAAGATTGGTAAGTGTTTCTACATCAGTAAATGTTAATGGAAACATAGGGTTTTTATGTAAGATTTTTGATGAGAATGGAAATCTTCAGGGTGAATTAACTAAGGTTAATGATAAGAAGCACGGAGTCTGTAAAATATATTTTCCTTCAGGAATATTAAAAGAGGAAGCTGTATATAATAACGATCAACCGGAAGGTATTCATAAAACTTTTTATGAAAATGGAACACCTGAATGGGTGCTCCCTTATGAAAGGGGCGAACGGCATGGTGAATGTATACTTTATTATCCGTCGGGAACGATTGGGAAATCTCTTCATATGGTATACGGAAAAAAGACAGGAATAGAAACTGTTTTTTATGAAGATGGAAAAACAGAAAGCGAAGTAACATGGGTAGATGATAAACGGGAGGGAGTTTTCAGGCACTATTATCCTTCCGGAGCACTCAAAGATGAGGGACATTACAAAAATAACAAACTGGATGGCGAGTATATTACATACAAGAAAAACGGGAAAATAAATAAGAAGATGAACTATAAAGATGGTAATCTTTTATAAAAGAACAAGGCTGTCTCAATCAGAAGACAGCCTTATTTCTTTCCGTACACCCATGGAGACTCGAACTCCAATCACTGGAACCGGAATCCAGCATTCTATCCATTGAACTATGGGTGCAGTTTGTTAATACGGTTGCAAAAGTAAACATAATCTCCCATTAAAACAATAGGAAGACTGCTGAATCTTTTTGATTTGATATTTTGAAATTGATTTAGCCTCATTTACTTCCTTTTTGCAAATAATTTAACACTATGGCTTGCTATTTTTAGGCTTATCATTATCTTTGTCCTTCATATTTTATGTACACAAAACACAACAGTTTATATGAGCTACCTGATAAAGCCTGCGGGTTATAAAGCGATCCTGAATCTTCAACAAACAGAGTTGGGGATAAAAAAGATTAAGGACTTTTTCCAGCAGAATCTCTCTTCTGAATTGCGGTTAAGAAGAATAACCGCACCTCTTTTTGTATTGAAAGGCATGGGAATCAACGATGATCTGAACGGAACGGAACGTGCTGTTACATTTCCTGTTAAAGATCTGGGAGATGCCAATGCCGAGATAGTTCATTCGCTTGCTAAATGGAAACGCCTTACTTTAGCCGATTATGAAATAGAAGACGGGTACGGGATTTATACCGATATGAATGCGATTCGTTCGGACGAAGAGCTCGGAAACCTTCATTCGTTATATGTAGACCAATGGGACTGGGAACGTTCCATGCTTCCCGGAGAACGGAATATCTCCTACCTGAAAGAAGTAGTGTGCCGTATTTACGCGGCCATGGTACGGACAGAGTATATGGTGTACGAAATGTTTCCGGAAATAAAACCTACATTGCCCCGTGATATCTATTTTATACATTCGGAAGAACTATTACAGCGTTATCCCGGTTTAACTCCCAAAGAGAGAGAAGACGCGATCGCGAAAGAATATGGTGCCGTATTTATTATGGGTATCGGTTGCCGGTTAAGTAATGGCGAAAAACATGACGGACGGGCTCCCGACTACGATGACTGGTCTACCCCTGCGGAAAACGGATTGCCCGGATTGAATGGTGATTTGTTGGTGTGGGACGATTTATTGAACCGTTCGCTTGAATTATCCTCTATGGGTATCCGGGTGAATCCGGAAGCATTAGTAAGGCAGTTGGAGGAGACCGGATCAGAGGATAGAAAGGAACTTTATTTCCATAAACGTTTGCTGAGTGGCGAACTTCCTCAAAGTATAGGAGGCGGAATCGGACAAAGCCGTTTATGTATGTTTTATCTTCGTAAAGCCCATATTGGGGAGATCCAGGCAAGTATCTGGCCGGAAGATATGAAACGTGAAGCGCGCGAAGCAGGTATGTATCTAATATAAATGATATGGATGTAAAGATCGAACAAAGTTGGAAAGAGTAGTTGGCAGATGAGTTCCAAAAAGAATATTTCTTTAATCTGACCCAATTTGTAAAGCAGGAATATCAGACCCGGACGGTTTACCCTCCCGGTAAACTGATTTTTAATGCATTTGAACAATGTCCGTTCGAAGAGGTAAAAGTTGTTTTAATAGGATAGGATCCTTATCATGAACCCGGGCAGGCACATGGCCTTTGTTTTTCTGTTCGCGAAGGTATTCCTTTTCCTCCTTCACTGCTGAATATCCTGAAAGAAATCGAAGATGATTTAGGAAAACCGATGCCTCCGGATGGCGATTTGACCCGTTGGGCAAAACAGGGTGTTTTACTGTTAAACTCTACTCTTACGGTTCGTGCGCATCAGGCCGGTTCGCACCAGCATAAAGGCTGGGAAGAGTTTACGGATGCAGTTATCTCCAAACTGAATCAAAGTCGTGAAAACATCGTTTATATATTGTGGGGATCGTATGCACAAAAGAAAGGGGCGGTAATTAATACCAACCGTAACCTGGTGCTAAAATCTCCGCATCCTTCTCCATTATCTGCACATCGTGGATTTTTTGGTAATAAACATTTCAGTAAAGCCAACGACTACCTGATAGCCTGTGGCAAAACACCTATTGATTGGTGATATTATTGCCTTGATAAATCATTATAATCCGGATATAAAAGATATTTTTTTCTCATTTGTTTATATTCTTCCAGTTCTTCCTGCCACGAAGCACGAATTTGCTCTTCTGTCATTCCCCGGGTAATTTGTTCCCGCAATCTTTTTTCTCCGGATAACAGATCAAACCATTCCGGACGGGTGAAAAACTTTTTCGGGTCTTTTCCCATTTTCTCATAAAAGTCCAGTATAAACTGTAAAGATAAACCTCCCGGAAAATCTACTTCTCTCAAATCTACCCCGTAACAGGTTTTTCCTTTTTGCAACGGATTAGTATCAAATCCGGGTAAGGTTTCCGGGGTAAAAGAGAACTCACCAAAGGACGGGTCCGGATATCCGATTACCTGAAATGGGAAATAGGTACCCCGGCCAATACTTACCGGAGTTGCTTCAAAAAAACAAAGCGACGGATACAAAGTGATTGCCTGATCGTTGGGAAGATTCGGAGACGGTTTTACCGGAAGGGAGTAAGGTTGTCCGTGTTTCCAATTCACAACCTTCACAACACTGATTTTGCAACTATTTTTTCCGGTACCAATCCAGCCTTCCTGATTGATCATAAGAGCCAGTTCACCCACTGTCAGACCATGCAATACCGGAATAGCATGCATACCCACAAACGAGGTAAACCCTTTTTTCAAAACCGGTCCGTCTACAAAATCATTTGGATTAGGGCGGTCCAGAATAACACAATATTTGTCCGTTTCGGCACAGGCCTCAAGTACATAATGCATCGTACTGATATAGGTGAAAAAGCGGGTACCTACATCCTGCAGGTCAAAAAGAATAACATCCAGGTCCGCGAGTTGAGTGGTGGTTGGTTTTTTATTTTTTCCATATAAGGATATAACCGGCAGCCCGGTTTTCTGATCCTTGCTGTCTTTTATTGTTGCACCTGCATCGGCTGTTCCGCGGAATCCATGTTCGGGTACAAATATTTTTGCTACGTTTACTTTTTCTGCCAATAAAGCATCTAACAAATGTACTTTATCCTCTCCCAGTACAGATGTCTGATTTACTACGATGCCTACACGTTTACCTTGTGTTAGTTTTTTCATCTCATCTATCTGTTCAGCTCCAGTTTGAATGAGTAAATTGCAGCCTGCTGATAGGTTTACATTATAGAAACAGAAAAAAAAGCAACTAAGGAAAAGTAAAAATATTTTATTTTTCATCCGATTAATTATTTATCCTTAAGATTACAAATGTAGCAAATCTGGGATTCATTCCCTACATTTGCAATTATTAAACTGAAGTTGTAAAAGGATGAACCTATTAGATATTTATTCCCAATATTACTCTTACGGTTCAGACTCATACAAAATCCTCTATACCCATAGCAGAAGTGTTGCTGATAAAGCTTTAAATCTGGCTCAAATGCATCCGGAAATGAGTCTGGATACAGCATTTATTGAAGAGGCTGCTTTACTGCATGACATTGGAGTTTTTTTATGCAATGCACCCGGTATTGACTGTCATGGCGAAGCCGACTATATTTGTCACGGCTATCTGGGAGCGGAGCTTCTAAGAAAAGAAGGTCTGGCCAGGCATGCTTTGGTGTGTGAAAGACATACCGGTGCCGGTATTACTCTCAAAGAGATCCTTGAGAGAAATCTGCCGCTTCCGCGCCGGGATATGGTTCCTGTTACATTAGAAGAAAAACTAATTTGTTTTGCTGATAAGTTTTTCAGCAAATCACATCTGGATAGAGAAAAAAATATTGATAAAATAAGACAAGGCCTTTCAAAGCATGGAATCGACACTCTTACGAGGTTCGAAAATATGTGTAAACTCTTTTTAGGGGAATAAAAAGAAGCAGGGCTCATTATTTTATTATACATTTGCAGGCTATAAAGCGTACACAAATACAGAATGTACTTGAGATACAAACTCCTATATATACTATTTATCTTCCTTACCGGAAGTTTACTTGTACAGGCACAGGAAGCTGTCATCCAAACTGACAGCCTGATAGTTGGGGATACGATCCCGGCCTATCAGGATGATCTGCTTTTGGAAATGACAGACAGAGTTCCTTCTCTTCTTCCGGACTCTGTAACACCTCTGTTTACTGATTCGTTACCGGAACTATTTTTTCCCGATTCTACCGGTATTTTAGCTACCGATAGTTTGCTGGTTATGGAAGTTGATAGTGTTCAAAAACCTGCGGCTCTGGATGCACGGGTGGATTATCAGGCATCCGATTCTATTATTATGACAATGACTGCCGGAAACTGGGCGTATCTGTACGGTGATGCAGACGTAAAATACCTGCAAATTGAGCTACAGTCCGAGTTTATTGAGATCGAAATGGATAGTAGTATTGTATATGCACAGTTTGGTCTTGACTCGATCGGTGCGGAATTTGGTTATCCTCTGTTTATTGATGGAGGCGAACAGTACGAAGCCAAAACCATGCGCTATAATTTTAAAACCAAAAAAGGTTATATCCGGGATGTGATCACCCAACAGGGGGAAGGATATGTTACTTCCCGCCAGACAAAGAAAATGGAAGATAATATCCTGAATATGGTGGATGGTAAATATACTACGTGCGACGAACACGACCACCCTCACTTCTATATTCATATGACAAAGGCAAAAGTCAGGCCCCATAAAAATATTGTAACCGGGCCTGTTTATCTGGTTATAGAAGATGTTCCTTTACCGTTGGGACTACCGTTTGCCTTTTTTCCCTTCTCGGACTCTTACTCTTCCGGGGTGATATTTCCTTCGTTCGGAGACGAATCTGCCCGGGGATTTTTTATTCGTGACGGAGGTTATTATTTCGCAATCAACGATTATGTAGACCTGGCAGTACGGGGCGACCTGTATACAAAAGGATCATGGGGGCTGTCGGCACGTTCTTCGTACCGCAAAAGATATAAATTTTCCGGTAGTTTCGAAACTAAATATGTAGTTACCAAGACCGGCGATAAAGGTTTACCCGACTATAGTGTCAACAAAGACTTTATGCTTACCTGGACATACTCCCAGGATGCCAAAGCAAACCCTTACCGTACTTTTTCTGCAAACGTAGACTTCCGTACCAGTAGTTATAATAAAAATGAGTTGAATCAGCTATATAATCTTTCATCTACCAACAATACAAAGAGTTCGTCGGTTAGTATGAGCCAACGGTTCCCGGATAGTCCCTGGTCATTGTCGGCTACGATAAATGTGAACCAGACTGCCCGTGACTCTACAATCTCAATGACCCTGCCGGACCTGACAATCAACATGAGCCGTATTTATCCGCTTAAAAGGAAACAACGGGTGGGAAAAGAGAGATGGTACGAGAAAATTTCGTTCGATTATAACTCTACTGTCCAAAACAGGATTACCACAAAGGAGAATTTGTTATTCAAGTCTAACCTGATCAAAGACTGGAATAACGGGATGCAGCACAATTTAAAATCGAGTGCTACATTCAGTTTGTTCAATACCATAAGCATTACCCCGAATGTTTCTTATACAGAGAAATGGGTAACTACAAAAACGGAGCAGGAGTACGACCTGCAAAAGAACGCCCTGGTTCCAAGGGATACCACCTATGGCTTTTACAGATTGTTTAACTATGCAGCATCTGTAAGTGCACAAACTACTATTTACGGATTCTTTACTCCGATGTCCTTTATCCCTTACTTTGGTAAGAAGTTTAAGTTGATACGTCACCGGATGGAACCCTCGGTTTCGTACAGTTTTGCTCCCGATTTCGGGACCAGTAAATACGGATATTATAAAGAATACCGGTATATAAATGCAAACGGAGAAGAAGTAATCAATAATTATTCTCCGTTTTCGAGCAATCTGTACAGTCCGCCGGGCAGAGGGCGAACGGGAAGTATCTCTTTTGGCTTAAACAATAATGTGGAAGCAAAGATCTATTCGGAAAGGGATTCGACAGGAGAACGGAAAATCAGTCTGATTGATAACCTTTCACTTAATATGAGTTATAACCTGGCGGCCGACTCCTTCCAATGGAGTGACTTAAGTACACAATTACGTTTGAAACTCACCAAGAGTTATACCCTGAATCTGAGTATGACCTGGGATACTTATACGTATGAATATAACGAGAGAAATAATACTCTCCGGAGGGTAAATGTGCCGCGCTGGAAAGCAGGCAAAGGGTTCGGGCGTTTACGGGGTACCGGAACCAGTTTTTCCTATACATTTAATAATGATACGTTCCGGAAGCTATTGGGGAAAGGAGGCTCCGATACTTCGGCTCCCACAAACGAACCGGATGGAACGTCCATGGATAATGAACTTTACGATCCCATGGATCCCTTTGCTAATATGGATAATAGGGAACCGGAACCCAGGGATACAGGTGGAGGCGGCCGGATACGCGGAGAAAAGCAGGATACTTCGGGAGAGTACGATTCAGACGGTTATTATCTGAATAGTTTTCCATGGAGTTTATCCGTCAATTATAGTTTGAATTTAAGTTACGATACCCAGCGGATAGATATTGAAAAGCAGGAATATAAATACAAACTTACTCATGCGCTTAGTTTTAGCGGAAGTATACAGCCAACAAAAAACTGGCGGTTAAACTTCAATGCTACGTATGATTTCGATTACAAAAAGATTTCTTACCTGACCTGTAATGTATCCCGTAATATGCACTGTTTCCAGTTGACCGGAAGCTTTATTCCACTCGGGCCATACAAATCCTATTCATTTACGATCGCTGTAAGTTCGCAATTGTTGAGAGACCTCAAATATGATAAACACAGCAACTATCGTGACGGTCAAACCTGGTATTGATACCAATGAAAAATTATACCTTTATATCTGTACTTGTATTACTCACCCTTCTGGTTTCCTGTAATTATTCCCGGGACAGAAAATGGCTGGAGGCGGCATTGCCTTATATGGACTATAAAATAGATAGTGTTTTTTATTATTTAAATAAAATAGAAGATCCCGGTAAGTTACCGGAAGCCGATTGGGCATTGTATCAGTATATCTTTAATCTGACAGGTATGCATGTCTGGAATCATCCTGTTGGTAAAGTTCCGGAAGATTTGGAAAAGGCAACTCATATATTTATCCGTCAAAATGATTCTCTTAAGATTGCCAATTGTTTTTCGGGACTGGCAAATCTGCGTAGGAATATAGGGGATTTTGCAGGAAGTGATTCGCTATTTCTGGAAAGTCTAAGGTATATGGATACTCCCGGTTTTGTATTCCAGTGTTACCGTAACCTTGCAATGAACTCATTACATCAGGGGCAGCCGGAAAAGAGTCTGATATATAACCAACAACTTTTAAATGATCTGTCTTCTTTCTCCCCGTTCCAACAATTACTTATTCTGGCAGACAGAGGAGAGATATTCCAGATAAAAGAGGATGCGGATAGTATGTTCTATTTCTACGATTTGGCTTTGAAGCAGGCGCATGCTTTGGAAAACGATTATATGCTTGCTTTTATCCATAAAAAAAGAAGTCAGTTTTACGAACAGATGAATGACAGACAACAGGCATTCAATGAACTTATTATAAGCACAGAGTACGACAAGAATAGAAATAGCCGTCCTCATTACCAGTTCCTGAAAGCGAAAATATACTTATCTACCGGCGAAAAAGACTCTGCGGAGTTTTACTTACGCAAAGCCATTCAGACCCCTAATCCTTATGTGGCTGCCCGGGCGTATGAATATCTTTCGCATCTCTATCGTATACAGGAAAAAGATAGTCTGGCATTAGTGGCTTTACATTTATACAATCATCATTTTGATGTGTTGGCAGATAAATCTAATACGGGATCAATACGCTATCAGGAGGATAAACTCCGGTATGAAAACAGAGAATTAAAGTTCTTAAAGAAACAACGGGAATTATATCTTTTATTGGTATCTCTGATGGCTGTTTTGCTCTGTGCCCTGGGGTATACTATTTATCTGTTTGAACGGAAAAAGAAGCAACAACAAAAGGAACAGTTGAAAAGAGTTTTACTGGAAAACCAGGTAGAACAGTTAGAACATGAAAAAGAGATAAGTAACTTGAAAGAGCGTACTGCGATACTCCGGGAACAATTCTTTCGTCAATTATCTGTTGCTGGTAAAATCCCTTCGTTGTCCGGGAGAAAAAAGCAGGATAGTAAAGAAGAAAAATCAAGATTAACCCCGGAAGACCTGAAAGAATTGATAGATATGGTAAATACCGTATGGCCGGGCTTTACAGAGCGCCTGCAAAATATGTATCCTGTATTACGCGAAAAAGATATAGCTTTTTGTTGCCTGATAAAGTGTGGAATCACCACAAAAGACCTGTCTGATATTTATTATGTCACCCCTTCGGCTATTAGCCAGAAAAAAAACGGATGAAAAAGAAAAATTTCAGATACAGGACGAACAAACCTCTTTAGAGAATATTTTAGAAGAGATATAAATAAAATGTCAACAATATAAACCTCTGGTAATCTCATACTTTATTGTGAATTAGGTTTTTATCTTTAAATGCCTTCATTTAAATGTCAATCCGAAAAGATAGCAGATCAGAAAGATTCCCTTACATTTGGCTAACTGAATTCTAAAAATATTTTGTTATGACTACTGTAAAAACGTATCTATCCTTTTGTTTAATCATCATGTTAATGGGATGTAAGTCTAATAATGGATTTTCTCCTGCGGGAGATCCAACCGGACAATGTAGAGTTGTAGGAACACATGTAAATACGCCGGCTGGAGAAGTTATATCTGTTGACCAGTCTCAACTAAAAGAAACCATTCAAATGCCTTTAAGTTATCCGACGGAAAGTCTTGAAATTGTAAAATTAGATGATCATGATGATGCTTTGGTTGGCGAGAACCAGGTCGTTGTATCCGACAATTACATTCTGGTATGGTGCCACCAACAGAATCCCTTTAAACTGTTTGATAAAAAAGGAAAATATGTATGTAATATCGGATCATTCGGACAGGGACCGGGCGAATATACAATGATATATGATGCGCTGATAGATGAAAAAACAATCGTATATACCTTATGCCATGGATGGCCGATAAACTGCTGTGTTATGATTTGAAAGGAAATCCGGTAGAGGGTATCCCACTTTCCTTTCGTACTACCAAAGCAAGAATGCAGGTCGTGCCGGATCCCAATAAAATTATAATAGCCAGCCTTCCTTTCCCGGATTTCTGTCCGGTTGTATGGGTGCAGGACAAACAGGGTAATCTGCTTCAGGCTATAGAGCCCGGACATTTACAGGTACCATGGGATTTTAGTAATGAAATGCTGGCCGGACGCAATACTCCGGATTTTGATGTAAATGTATTGACTATTATGCCGCAGGCAAGGGTAGATACACTCTATCATTTTGATATAAATAATAACAGGTTGGTTCCCAAATTTACTTTCAACTTTATGGACGATCCCATTCCCTGGCATGGATATTTAGAGTTGCCCGATTATTTTTGTGGGGATGTGTCTTATCCCGAAAAGATAGACGAACTGACTACTGTTGGCCAGAATGCCGGTCATTACATTATAAATAAGCATACATTGCGGGGCGGGTATGCTTCGTTTATTAACGACTATTGGGGTGGAACCGGAATCTGGCCTGCTTTTGCAAATGGTTATTTTGTACAGAATTTTGATCCGGGCAATTTAAAAGATCTCCTGGAAGAAGTTCTGCAAAAAACATTACCGGCAAATACTGAAAAAGAATTAACCGCATTAAAGAATTCGATATCGGTTAACGACAATAATTATATTGTATATGCTAAACTCAAAAAGTAATCTATGAAAAGCAATCTATTCTTTGTGATTTGTCTGTTGTTACTAATTACTTACAAACAGAAAACAGGTACAGCCTTTCTTTTTATTGGAGGAAGGCGAGGTATATTTTAAAAATAAATTCCTTCGTGAATCACAAATGTATGCTTTGCTGTTGAAAAAATAAGGAATAGATTCCTGATGTTTTTTGTGTAAACTGATTCGTTCCATAATTATGGAACGAATCAACTATAATTATAATCGGTTCGGTTTTATAATTATTTTCAATTCGTTTCATAATTGTAGAATGAAAAAGAGTTCATGTTCATGTCTGGATGTTTATGTGTAGACCATAAAACACTCTGGTGCTGATATTAAAAGTTCCTTAAATATTCCTGAAAGAAAGATTCTATTTTGTCGAATGGTATAATATCTATACGGTCGTATAGGTCTACGTGAACCGCACCGGGAATAATCAGTAACTCCTTGTTGTCTCCCTTTAACTTTTTGAAAGCATCTTCGCTAAAATAGCGTGAATGTGCTTTTTCGCCGTGCATAACAAGTACCGCATTCCGGATTTCATCGCTGTATGATAGTTGCGGCATGTTGATAAATGAAAGAGAGGAGGTGATGTTCCAGCCACTGTTCGAATTGAGTGAACGCTCGTGATAGCCACGGTCTGTTTTGTAGTAACTGTAATAATCTTTTACAAACCAAGGTGCATCATCAGGCAATAAATCAGGTACACCACCACCAGTTGCATATGTGCCGTTTTTAGCATCTACTATACGTTGGGCATTGAGTTGCTCACGTAGTTCATAACGTGCATCTGCATCCAACGAATCAAAATAACCGTTGGCATTCACACGGCTCATATTGTACATCGTAGAGGTAACTGTAGCTTTGATCCGCGTGTCCATTGCTGCAGTATTGATAGCCAGACCACCCCAGCCACAGATGCCGATAATACCAATACGTTCCGGGTCTACATTTTCTAACAATGAAAGGAAATCCACCGCAGCAGAAAAATCCTCCGTATTGATATCAGGCGAAGCCACATAGCGAGGCTCTCCACCACTCTCGCCCGTGTAAGACGGGTCAAAGGCAATGGCCAGGAAACCACGTTCGGCCATTGTTTGCGCATAAAGTCCTGAAGACTGTTCTTTAATAGCACCGAAAGGGCCGGATACGGCTATCGCTGCCAATTTCCTACTGGTATTCTTTGGTACATACATATCGGCTGCAAGTGTAATACCATAGCGATTGCGGAAAGTCACTTTACTGTGGTTCACTTTGTCACTTTTCGGGAATACTTTATCCCACTCGTGTGTTAATTCTAACGTTTCCATATTTTTATCTTTTATTGAATTATTACCGGTTGTTGCACCTGCTGTGATTCCTGTCACGAGCAATGCCAATAACATTATTTTCTTCATTTCCTATTATTATTTATTTGTTAAACTTATTTTATTTCAGTCCATGAAACTGTTACACTTCCGGCTCTAACAGCATTTGCAAGCCCGGTAAGGTTGTCGATGGTTCCGTATCTTCCGGACTCCATGCTATTACTCCACTCAACAGGGTAAAGGAACAAGTCATGAGAATGGATGTGATGATGTATTTCATATTTCTTTTATGACTTTAGCAGGGATACCACCTACAATCGTATTCCCGGGAACATCTTTTGATACAACCGCACCTGCCGCTACGATTGAATTTTCACCGATGGTTACACCTTGCAGAATAGTTGCTCCTGCACC
>JAJQAZ010000102.1:21383-60556 GCA_021203545.1 Tannerellaceae bacterium
GATGGTTACACCTTGCAGAATAGTTACTCCTGCACCAAGCCGGGCAGCGGTAGCCACTGTTAACGAGATGGTTACACCTTGCAGAATAGTTACTCCTGCACCCTGTCCTGTTTTTTTAGTCGTTCATCTTTTGATGGTTACACCTTGCAGAATAGTTGCTCCTGCACCAATCCAGACATTTCTTTTTATGTGTATGGGTTTGGGTACCAGTGAATGCCGGTTTTCGGGCGAGATAGGATGCCCTTCAGACAATATACTAACGTTTGGGCCTATCAATACATTGTCGTCAATAATGATACCCCCCAGATCCAGGAAGGTGCAATTGAAGTTAATAAATACATTTTTGCCAATTTGGGTGTGTTTGCCGTAATTGATGTATAGAGGGGTAAATACGGCAACACTTTCATCAATGACACAATCTGTTATCCGGCTTAACAAACCTCTTATTTCTGCCGGGTCGGAAGAGTTATTCATCTGTATTAACAATGTTTTCGTGTTATATGAAGCCTCTCTCATTTTATACCCTTGCGGGTCGTTGCCCGGAATGATTTCGCCGTTTTTTAACCGTTCGAAAATATCTGATCTGTTCATCTTTGTGTTTTTTATACAAAGATCGGGCATTGTCAACTCTGGGGGTTAACAATATTCAAACCAATAATTAAGAATTTCAAATATTTCCCGTGCGTAGGGCTTTCGGATTAGTTCCTGTGAGCTTTTTGATGAAGTTATTGAAATAGGTTGGGTATTCAAATCCCAATGCATACCCTACTTCGGAGATATTCCAATCGGTATGTTGTAATAATGCTTTAGCTTCGGCGACAATCCGTTCGGTGATGTGGGTAGTTGTGGATTTGCCTGTTACTTCTTTTACCGCCCGGTTAAGGTAATTGACATGTACATTCAGGTGGCGGGCATAATCCTGCGCGGTTTTTAGTTGTAAAGGTTGGTCGGACGTTTCCACCGGAAATTGCCTTTCCAGTAATTCAAGAAATACGGAAGTGATTCTGGCAGCCGCATTTTTATTTTGGTTGTAGTTTTCAGAGGGTTGCAACTTTAGTGATTCGTGTATAATCAAATTAATATAGTTGCGGATTAGCTCGTCTTTATATGTATATTCGCTTTGTTGTTCTTCAATCATCTTCTGAAATAAGGTGTTTAAGAACTGGCGCTGGTCTTCCGTGATCTTCAGGATGGGTGTTCCTCCGAGTTTAAAGAAAGGAGATTGTTGCAGGCTTTCCGAACGTACTGTTGGTTGTAAAAACTCTTCGGAAAAAAGGCAGGTATAGCCCACATAGGTTCTTGATAAAGTTTCCCATGAGTATGGAATATGCGGATTACCAAAAAACAGGATCGTACCTTCTGCGTCAAAACTCCTGTCTGCATAGTGTATGCGGCTGCGTCCGGTGGTCAGGCATATTTTGTAAAAGTCTTTCCTGCTATATATGCGCGTAGCATTACTATCGTCTTCCAGCCGGAACGCTTTAAATCCTTTTAGTTTTAACTCATTATTAAACTCGGAAACTATTCTTACCTGTTTTTCTTTCATAATACAAAGATAAGAAATTCAAACCAAAATGTTGTGTGGCGTTTAGAAATTAAGTTGGGAGAATCTTTTTTTCCCTTTAATATAGAAAGTGTACAGTAAAGAGGCCGGATAAATTTCCGGGATACTATTGAGGATGACTTCCTGTTTCTTTTCTTTGGAGTAAGCCGGATTTGTTTTTTTCGTTTTGTGAAATTCTTTTCTGGCAAGGTAAATTGCTTTTGCATTCTGACATTTTCCTTTTAACAGGAACTGGAAGGCTGCCAGGTAATCCAACCAGAAACGGGTACGGAAAACTTTTTTTTGTGCATTGTCCGGTAGGTTTTTATAAAGCATCAACAGGTTGTTCCGGAAATTCAGGAATGTTTTATGGGGATGTTCTGTTGACAGAGTGGCTCCTCCTACATGATATACGGTTGAACGGGGAGTACATACAATCCTGTACCCTTTATTGCGTAACCGCCAGCAGAGGTCGATCTCTTCCTGATGAGCGAAAAAATAATCATCCAGTCTGCCCATCTCTTTATAGAGACTGGTCCGGATAAAAAGACAAGCCCCGCTTCCCCATAAAACATCTACGGTGGAATCGTATTGTCCTTTATCTTCTTCAATGACTCCGAATATTCTGCCGCGACAGAAAGGATAGCCATATTTATCTATATATCCACCACAGGCCCCTGCATATTCAAACAGTTTCTTATCCCTGTAAGATAATATTTTAGGTTGTACGGCTGCAACTGCCGGTTCCTTTTCCAATAAACGTACCGGTTCGTCAAGCCAACCGGGAGTTACCTCTATGTCGCTGTTCAGTAATACGGTGTAGGGATGTTCCAATTGCTCAATAGCCCGGTTGTATCCGGAGGAGAAACCATAATTTTGTTCAAAAGGAATAATTTTTACGGCGGGAAAGAATTCCTGTAGAAAACTGATAGAACCGTCTGTTGATCCATTGTCTGCAACCACTACCTCAGCCCATTCCTGTGGAGTATGGGCTATAACGGAAGGAAGAAACTTTTTCAGTAGTTCTTCACCGTTCCAGTTCAGAATTACAACGGCTACTTTTTTCATGCTTCTTTTCTTTTCCGTTTCCAGCGGTTGTGTGTCCATAACCAGTAAGCCGGATTACGCAGGATCATTTTTTCTAACCGGCGGGTATATTCTTCTGTGATTTGAAATTCCGGAGTCTCTTTCGGGGTCCGGGTCATTACGATCATTTCTACTGTATAATATCCCCGTTTAACTTTTTCTACATCCAGAAAAAGCACCGGGATATTTTGTTTGCGTGCAATACGTTCCGACCCGGTAAACATGGCTGTTTCGTGATTCAGTAAATGTGTCCAGTAATTATTTTCTCCTCCCGGAGACTGATCCTGCAGGAAAATAACACCGGCTCTCTTTTTCTCTTTTTTCAGATTAAAAATATCACGTACCGTATCATGCTTTTTGATACCTACCGAACCAAATCTTCCCCGTAAATAAAGGAAGAGTTTATCAAATGCTTTATTGTTCAGCGGACGGTATATCTGGTATATTTTTGTTTCCGGAAACAGTCCGGTTGCGTGCGAAAACCATTCCCAGTTCCCATAGTGGCCCATAAGCATAAAAATGGTAGAATTTCCTTCATCAATAACCTGCTCAATGATTTCCGGATTTTTCAATAAAGCTCTTTTTTTTACCTCCTCAAAAGGCATGTGAGCCAGCTTAATTGTTTCTACAATGTAGTCACAAAAGTGATGATAAAACTCTTTTTCAATTTTTAGTAACTCTTCTGGTGATTTGTCCGGAAAAGATTCCGACAGATTCTTGCGAACCATTTTTACCCGGTAATTACCAACCTTGTAAATAAGACCATACAGAATATCCGAGAGAACGTACAATGCAGACAGAGGTAACAGGGCATGCAATTTAACCCATGTAAATAAAAGTGCGTATGAAATTTTATCCCACATAACTTTATTGTTTGATCTGTACAGTCAGTGCTGTACTATCTTCGTTCCAGTCCTGCAATACAACCGGACAGGATTCGTTAATGACTAATTTATTATAGGGGGCTTCTACTTTTACATAGTTTTCGGTAAAACCGTGCATCAGGTCGCCCTTCCGGGTATGTTCAAAAAGAACATTGGCCTCTTTACCAATGAAAGAGGAACAAAAGTTTTTCCATTTCCGGTCTGATATATCCAGTAATTGCTGGCTGCGTATATGCTTTGTTTTAGGATCTACAGCGTATTCAATTTTTAACACCTGTGTACCAGGACGCTCTGAATAGCTGAATACATGTAGTTGAGAAATATCCAGGCTTTCAATAAAGGAAAGCGTTTCGGCAAACAGTTTGTCGGTCTCTCCCCGGGTGCCAACAATTACGTCCACACCAATAAATGCATGCGGCATGATTTCTTTGATCTTTTCGATCTTATGCCTGAACAGTGCGGTATCGTATTTGCGCTTCATCAGTTTCAAAACTTCATCACTTCCGCTTTGCAGAGGAATATGGAAATGGGGTGCGAACCGTTGGCTGCGGGCTACGAATTCGATCGCTTCATCTGTAATCAGGTTCGGTTCTATCGAAGATATCCGGTAACGGCATATTCCTTCTACTTTGTCTAATGCTTTGATGAGGTCAAGGAACGTTTCTCCGGTACTTTTGCCGAAATCGCCGATGTTGACACCTGTCAGTACAATTTCTTTACCTCCCTGGGCTGCAACCTCTTCTGCCTGTTTAACAATATTTTCTATGCTTCCGTTGCGGCTGCGTCCGCGGGCAAAAGGAATGGTACAGTATGAACAATAGTAATCGCATCCGTCCTGTACTTTTAGAAAATGCCGTGTCCGGTCGTCCGACGAGCAGGAGGGCGAGAAAGTTTTAATATCTTTTATTTTGGATGCGATAATGGCTCCCCCGTCCGTTTGCTTCTGTAAATTATCCAGATGAAGGAGAATATCGAATTTCTGTTCTGCTCCCAACACAAGATCTACCCCTTCTATGTGGGATACCTCCTCTGGCTTTAACTGTGCATAACAGCCGGTTACTACAATAAACGCACCGGGATGTTGTTTGTTGATACGGCGGATAGCCTGCCGGCATTTTTTGTCGGCCAGTTCGGTAACAGAACAGGTATTTACCACACAAATATCTGCTTTTTCTCCACTTCTGGCTTTACGGATACCCTGCTCTGCCAAAACTTTCCCGATAGTAGAGGTTTCAGCAAAATTGAGTTTACACCCCAGTGTATAATAAGCAGCCAGTTTATTCTCAAATATAGTTCTGTCGATCATTATTACAGTAGTTAGTAGTTGGTAGTTAGTAGTTGGTAGATTTTCGCGAAGCGAAAAATAAAAAATATCAATGAAGATTTTATGCAGTTTTTGAATGAATTCTACTAACTACTAACTACCAACTACTAACTACCAGGCCGGTAAATCCGGCCAAATAAATTACAAAGTTACATAAAACTAAAGAAGTAGACCCGGTTTTTAGTTGGATATGTGATTGGATGTGGCTATTTTGCACAAACTTCACAATTGTGTGCGATGATTGAAGAAAATTTTATAAAAATATATGAGAACAGTTTCAAAGAGAACTGGTCTCTGCCCTCGGTCTCCGATTATAGCAAAGGCACGACTTTTACTTTCGAAGATGTAGCCAGGCAAATTGCCCGGATACACCTGATATTCGACGAGTGTCAGATTCGCAGGGGCGATAAAATTGCGCTGATCGGTAAAGATAGTGCCCGGTGGTGCATGGCCTATATGGCCACGATTACCTATGGAGCCATTATTGTACCGATCCTGCAGGATTTCAGTCCGAATGATGTGCATCATATTATCAATCATTCCGATTCGGTTTTCCTTTTTGTAAGCGACCGTATCTGGGATTCGCTGGAAGAAGAGAAGATCAGTGATATCCGCGGGGTTTTCTCGCTAACCGATTTTCGTTGCCTGCATCAGCGTGACGGCGAGAGTATCCAGAAACTGATGCGTTCGCTGGATCAGAAGTTCGCGGAAAAATATCCCAATGGTTTTACCAAAGAGGATATTAAATACGCTGACCTGGATAATGATAAAGTTGTATTAATCAACTATACATCCGGTACTACCGGCTTTAGTAAAGGGGTGATGCTTACCGGCAATAACCTGGCTGGCAATGTAACGTATGCCCGTACACTGAATCTCTTATACCGGGGCGAACGGGAACTTTGTTTCCTTCCTCTGGCGCATGCGTATAGCTGTGCGTTTAACTTTTTGGTTCCTTTTGCCTTTGGTGCCCATGTGTATATGTTGGGTAAGGTGCCTTCGCCTAAAATCCTTTTGCGTGCTTTTGAGGAGATTAAGCCTCATCTGATTTTGACGGTTCCGCTGATTCTGGAAAAGATATACAAGAAAATGATTCTCCCCCAGTTGAGTAAACGTTCCATGAAACTGGCATTGAATATACCGTTACTGGATATGACTATTTATGCCCAGATCCGGAAAAAACTGGTAGATGCTATGGGAGGGCGTTTCCGGGAAATCATTGTAGGAGGGGCTGCCATGAACCAGGAAGTAGCCGATTTCTTGTATAAAATAAAATTTCCCTTTACTATCGGATACGGAATGACCGAGTGTGGCCCTCTGATTAGTTATGATTCGCAGGCCGATTATGTGCCGGGTACCTGTGGACAGATCCTGAAAGGGATTATGGATGTACGGATTGATTCTGCCGATCCTTATAATGAAGTAGGGGAAATACAGGTTAAAGGCGAGAACGTTATGAAGGGTTACTATAAAAATGACGAAGCTACAGAATCTGCCTTTACCGAAGACGGCTGGTTGCATACGGGCGATCTCGGTACCATTGATAAAAATAAGCGTATTTATATCCGGGGAAGAAGTAAAACCATGATATTAGGAGGAAGCGGACAGAATATTTATCCGGAGGAGATCGAATCAAAGATCAACAACCTGCCTTTCATTATGGAAAGCCTTGTGGTAGAAAAGAACGGAAAGCTGGTAGGGCTTGTTTATCCGGACTATGATTCGGTAGACCAGACAGGGATTTCGCATTCGGATCTCCCTGTCATCATGGAGCAGAACCGGAAAGAGTTGAATAAATTGCTGGCTCCTTTTGAAAATGTTTCCGAACTTCAACTGTATCCAACAGAGTTCGAGAAAACACCCAAAAAGAGTATCAAACGATACCTTTATAGTAATTATTAAACGAAAGAGTCATCGGGGGTATGGAGAAAATTATCTTTGTACCCTTTTTGAACTCACTATTACGATATATTCTTTTTCTTTTGTTTACTCCTTAGATTTAATACTTATATAGGAAATTTATTAAGGGTTTGGTTAGGAATGGATGTTTTTTATTTAAATTATTTTTATTTAATTGCTGTAAGTTTTGATAAAAAAAGTTATAAATAACAAACAGCTCATAGTAATATAAAAAAAAGTTATTCAGTTTCGGATACTTTTTAATTTAACTACGTTATTTATGCTAATGTTAAGATAAAGAAGTAAGATAGAATTGATATTAATAAATTTTAGACCATTCAAAAATTATATTATGAAATATGCCATAGAAGAGAGATTGGAGATTATATCTGAGTGTCTTTATTCTAAAATTCGGGAGAAAGAGAAAAAGTCTTTTGGCTTATATACCGGTGAGTTTGGGATATTATTATTTCTGTTTTATTATTCAAAATATTCATCTAAATCCAAGTATACTTTATTAACAGAAGAATACGCTCAAAAAATGTTTGGACAATTTTTAGAGAAGGAGTCTATACATACTTTTTGTTCTGGATTTTCTGGTGAATTATATTTAGTTGAATATTTACGCGAAAATAATTTTATAGATTTTGACATTAGACCCGTTCAAAAGGTGTTAGATGATTATTTAGTATGCCAAATGAGACAAAATATTCAAAATCACTATTATGATTTTATGCATGGTGCTTTAGGTGTTGGATTATATTTTTTAAAAAGAAAGGTCCATTCGCATTATATAAGAGAATTAATAGATTTTTTATATGAATCAGCAGAAAAAGATATTGATAAACAACTATTCAAATGGGAATCAGTGATTGATTCTCAAAAAAACTTAAAGGGTTATAATCTTTCTATGTCTCATGGCATAGCCAGCATAATAATTTTTTTGTCTAGAGTCGTGAAAGATGGTTTTTCTGGTGAGCGAGTTAAGACTATGTTGGAGGGTGCTGTGAATTTTGTACTATCACAAAAAAGAGATTTATCTCAATTTGGATCCTATTATCCTAGTTATGTGTTAAAAAATGGAATAAAAAATATTCCAACCAAAAGTCCTTTATCATGGTGTTATGGTGATTTGGGATTAGGAGTTGCTTTTTGGCAAGCAGGAACAGTATTAAGCAAAAGGGAATGGATAGAAGAAGGATTGAAAATATTTCAACTTACCCGTATTATTAATTTAAAAGAAGATAATGTGCTTGACGCAGGAATATGCCATGGTAGCGCTGGTATTGCTATGATATTTAGGCGAATGTTCTTCGAAACTAATAATGAAGAGTTTAGAAAAATAGGTGTGTTTTGGTTAAATAAAACGTTGACTTTTGCTAATTTTGAAGATGGACTGGCAGGTTATAAAACATTTTCTAATAGTAAGTGGAGTTGTGATTATTCTCTTTTAACTGGAATCTCAGGAATAGGCCTGGTCTTGCTATCTTATTTGAAAAATGAGCAAAAATGGGATGAAATGTTTTTATTATCCTAAAAATGATTATTTAGTTCATACTTTATAAGTGTGTTTACAAAATAATAGAGAAACCGAAAATCTATAAGAGTAGGGTTAATTTAATTTTATTTTATCATGAAAAAATTAAAAAAAATTTCATTGAAAAAAGAGGTTGTTGATAGATTAAACAGTAATCAGATGGAGCATTTAAGAGGTGGAAATATAAACAGCCATGCGTGCAATGGCGGTGGCTATTCTTATGGAAATACTTCTGATGTTTCTTGTCCTAATACATGTGGTACATCTTGGACTTGTAATGGTTGATTTAAAAAACTGAATGTAATAAATAACCCTAGAGATTTAATAATTTCTAGGGTTAAGCTTTTGAGTTTATAATTAAAACTTAATATAAATTTATACATATCTAATGTATTATCCATTTAATTCTTTTATTGTCAGGACTCCATCTTTCCCTTTTAAGACATTAAAAAATGAAGAGTTTAGTATTGTTCTTCAAAATGGACTTTTTCAGGAAGCTATTTATATAGCTTCTCCTCTTCTTTATAATCAATTGCAGAAGTATTTGACAGGAAAAATTGTTGATGTAAGTAAAAAGCAACGAATAGAATGTGCTTTATATAGGTATATTTCCAGAATGTCTTCTCGTTGTACTCCTTTTGGTTTATTTGCAGGGGTTTCTATAGGACAAATATGTAATAATAAGTCTGATACTGAAATTAAATTAGGCTATTTAAAGCGACATACCCGATTAGATATGAATTTTTTATGTATTTTGGCTGAACAATTATTACAATTACCTGGTATCAGGGATAATATAAGATATTATCCAAATACCACTTTATACCGGGTCGGAAAGCAATATCGCTATGTAGAAATACAGAATATTAACTCTAAAAAAGTACACCAGATTATTTCAATCCATAATTCTTTATTTTTAGAGACTATTTTAAAAATAACACAAAAGGGAGTAAAAAAAATGAATTACTAAGGTTTTTTAATGATAATGATATTGAGAGTCAAGAGGCATTGGAATTTATAGAAGAACTTATTAACTCTCAAATACTGGTCAGTGAGTTAAATCCATCTGTAACCGGTGAATATTTTTTTAACCGGATCATTTCTATTTTAGAAGATTCCAAAGAGTTTACTACATTGGTCTCAAACCTAAAGAATATTCAGTTAATAATTAATCAACTAGATTTTCCCAATATAAATCAAAAAGATCATATTCAACTATATAAGGCTATTGAAAAAAAAATTGAAGAAATGAAAATACATCATGAAGAAGTATTTTTGTTTCAGGTGGATATTACAAGACGTATAGAAAGTTCGACAATAAGTAAAAATGTTATAGATGAGCTTCAGGAGGCGATGAAGTTTCTAAACAAAATCACTTGTGATCAAAAAAAATGCCATGTTGAATCAATTTCAACAAGCTTTTTACAATCGCTATGAAGAAAGGGATATACCTCTTTTAGAAGCTTTGGACTTTGAAATTGGTATTGGATATCCTGTTTATAAAGGTAGTGGAACCGATTCCCCCCTACTGGAAGATTTTTTTTGCCTGCTCACAGAAGTCAAAATACTAATTTTGATAATAATACTTTCCTTTCAATTTTATTGAAAAAGACAATACAAGCTTTGGAGCAAAAGCAAATTGAAGTTGTATTAGATGAAACTGATTTAAAAGAGTATCATACTTCGGATTGGAATGATTTACCTCCTATATTATATTCTTTATTTAGTATTTTGAAATCAGACACGGATAATTTATTAATTCATTTAAATGGATTTTATGGGATATCGGCGGCCAAAACCTTAACTCGATTTACTTATATGGATAAACAGTTGTTACAATTTGTAGAGGGAATAATTACTAAAGAGCAAGAACTTTTACCAGATGTTATTTTGGCAGAAATAGTGCATCTTCCAGAGTCAAGGCTGGGAAATGTTATAAATCATCCGCATATCCGTCATTATGAAATTCCGTATTTAGCTTATTCAGATTTATCTTCGGAAAGAATTATTGAAATGTCTGATTTATTTCTTTCAATAAGGCAGGGGAAAATTTGTTTACGTTCGAAAAAACTGAATAAAGAAATTATTCCCCGGTTGACCAATGCTCATAATTATCATAAAAGTCATCTGCCTGCTTATCGTTTTCTCTGTGATATCCAGATGCAATATGGGAAAAAATATTTAGTTTTTGATTGGGGATATTTGAAAAATGAATTTCATTTTTTCCCTCGTGTAAAATATCGAAATACTATTCTTTCTTTAGCAACGTGGAAAATTAAAATTGAAGATATAACGCATCTTTTTGTATTGGAAGATGAATTATTAATTAAAGAGGTTGATCAGTGGAGAATTAAAATGCATTTCCCTTTACAGATGTTGTTGACTGATTATGACATGGATCTGTTGGTAGATTGGGGGAATTTAATGAGTATTAAAGCGTTTCTTAAGATAATAAAAAATAGAGAAACCATATATTTAAAGGAATTTTTGTATGATCCTGAAAATTCTATTGTGAAAGATAAGGAAGGGTATGCTTATCTAAATGAATGTATAATAGCTTTTTACAAAAGCAAAAAGTAATATATATGGTTCAACGAACATTTATGCCAGGTAGCCAATGGTTATATCTTAAATTATATACAGGACAGAAAACTTCAGATCGTATGTTAATTAAAATGATTGATCCTCTACTTAGGAAATTCGAAAAAGAAAATTATCTTCAGAAATGGTTTTTTATTCGGTATTGGGATCCTGATTTTCATCTACGAATCCGGTTACTGATTAATGATCCTCAATATATAGGCTATATTATGCATCGATTTTATGAGAAGATGTATATATGAAATCAATCCCATTTACTCTGGAGAGTACAATTAGATACATATGAAAGGGAAATAGAACGTTATGGGAAATATATGATGGAAGAGACTGAATCTGTTTTTTATGTAGATAGTCAATGTGTCTTATCAATTATAAAAAAGCTTAATGGAAATGAACATTATCGTTGGATGATTTCATTAAAACTGATAGATGAGTTACTATCGGATTTTGGTTTAACAATAAATGAAAAACAAAAGTTGATGGCGAAATTAAGTAAATCCTTTAAGGTAGAATTTGGGTTTAATGAGTTTAATTCAAAACAATTTAATATTAAATTCAGAGATAATAAAAAGATTATTGAGTCTGTTTTAAATAATACGATTTCTGAAAAAGAATTTATTTCATTATTACAGCCAATAAAAAAACGAGGACATGCTCTATTAGGCATAATCGGTCAAATAAAAGTGAAATCAACGAAAGAGTATAGAATGTCAAAATTGCTGCCAAGCTATATGCATATGACAATGAATCGTCTTTTTCTTTGCAGGAATCGTGAACATGAAATGATCATATATGATTTTATGTTTAGATATTATACCGGACAAATTGCTAAGCAAAAGTATATTAAATAGAAAAATATACCTTATAAAACAATCTTATGAAATGGAACAAATATAATTTTATTAGAGAAAAGAATGACAATGAGTATATCCTTTATAATTCTTCTACAGATAAGTATATAATTTTTGCAAAAAAGATAAAACAGCTAATAGATGACCCAGAGGAGCTTGAAAAGATACATCCTGAATTATATTGTAAACTGAAGGATGAACAGTTTATTGTCGAAGATTCTTTTAATGAAGTAGAATATGTTATTCATAACAAGCGACAAATATACAATACTTCTAATTGTTTTAGATTAATAATCAACCCCGCTCTTGATTGTAATTTAAGATGTTGGTATTGTTATGAAACCCATCTTAATAATAGTATAGTAAGTGACACGACACTGAAATCTATATTATGTCTGATTAAAAATAAAGCAGAATTTACTGAATTAAAGCAAATATTTATATCGTTTTTTGGTGGAGAACCATTGATGAAATTTAATAAGGTTGTATGGCCTATTTTAGAATATGCAAAAAGAATATGTGTAGAGAATCAAAAAGAATTGTTAGTCAGTTTTACAACAAATGGAGTTCTCTTAACGCAACAAGTTGTTGATAAATTGTATGACGCCGAATTGCCTTGTCATTTTCAGGTTGCATTTGATGGTAATGAAGAGTTCCATAACAAAATAAAGAAACTTGCAAATGGAAAAGGTTTATATGAAACAACAATCAATAACGTAATGTACGGATTGTCAAAAGGTTTTATTTTTACTATACGTTGTAATTATACACCGGAGAATATGCACTCTTTTGACGAAGTTATTTCTTTATTTCAGGATGTGGCTGAAACGTGTATTGAGCATGGTTTACTGGAATTTGATTTTCACCGGGTTTGGCAGGTTGATGAAACATCCACAATGGAGAAAAGTATAAATTTGTTAGAGAGTAGGGCCAATCCTCCTAAAAATAAATATAAACCGGAAGCTCATTCCATTAAACCTTGTTATGCTGATAATGAAAACAGTGTTGTTATTAATTATAATGGAGATCTTTACAGTTGTACTGCCAAAGATTTTAATCCAGAAGAACGGGAAGGATATTTGGATGAACAGGGTATTCTTGTTTATAATGAAAAACATTTAAACAGGATTAAAACCAGATTTTCTAATCCCAGTTGTTTGGAATGTAAAATATTTCCGATCTGTTATGTTTGTTCTCAAAAAAAATTGATATGGGAAATGTTTCTTGTTTTAACATGTTTACAGAGGAAGATAAGGAAGCAATCTTACTTGAAAGAATACAAATGGTGAGTAAAGATGATGGATAAAACAATATAGCAAATATAACGAAGGTTGGATAGAAAATTCACGATAAAGCATAACTTTTGTGTATAATCCATTTTGTCACAATGCTTTTAGGCACATCGGTCTTAATCCAAATTTAATCAGCTTGAATAACTATATGAAAATCAGAACATCTCTTTTTCTTTTGTTCACTCTATGGGTTTCTCCTATGAATTTATTTGCTCAACCGGGAGTAGATACATTGGTTTATTTGCCTGCTTCTACTGTATATGGTAGCCAGACTATTTCTTTAAGTGGAACAGAAAAGAGTTTATATACCGGTACGGACATAGTTCTGGTAGACGGCACAGTCTCGGAAGCATTTAAGCAGATCCCTTCGCTTGTTACCGATATAGAAGGTGGCGTTACCTACCGGGGTTCTAACCGGTCAGGTATGTTGTTGAATGGTGTGCCTTATGGTTTACTTGAGGAATATAACGGCGATTTCCTGATTCAGTTGCCTGCCCGTTTCTTTGAACGGATATCTGTTGCCTCTTTTTCACCTATAGAATGGTTGCCTGACGGGGATGCCGGTGTGGTGGATATGCATTCTGTGTTTCTGCGTCCGCAGGATTCACCGCTTTCATTTACTATAGCCGGCGGTTGGAAAGAACGGTATAATGCAGGTTTTATACTAAACCAACATTCCGGACGGTTTCATGTTATCGCAAAGTATAATTGCCGGAAGGAACTGCGGGAACGTTCTTTCCGGAAAATAACCACTACCCCGCAGTATACCGCCGAACAGAATAATAACGCATCTGCCCGTCCGGATATTCACCTGGCCGACCTGCAGGTAGGATATGATTTGTCTCACCGGGATAAGTTGGTATTGTATGGTTTGTATTACCATATGGATTATGACCGGTACGGAAAAATAAATAATAAAAGATCAGCTCCGGACGGAAATACATTAATGCATATGTTCCGGCACCGGAATAATGTGCAGCAGCAGAAGGCAGCGGCAGTAGAAGCCCGTTGGTTGCATCAGTTTAACACGCCGGGAGAATATCTCGAAATGATTTTCAATTATAACAATTTCGGGTATGACGAGGAAAACCGGTACCAGAACGAAAGTGTAAGTAATGGAAACATAATTCAGGAAGATAATCTGTTTATAGATCATACCAAACATAATTATTATGGTTCGGTTATGTTCAATAAACTTTTTGCAGGTAACTGGCACTGGAAAAGCGGTTACACAACCCGTTTTAAAGAGGAAGAATACAGCGCGGCCGGAACAATTAAACAAAACGATGCGTGGGTAGAAACACCTAAAAATACAAATAATTATTCCTTCCGGCGGCAAAATCATATGTTGTTTACTTCGCTGGAAAAAGAGTGGGACCACTGGAAAATAGAGCCGGGTGTACAACTTGAATATCAACACCGGGAAATGGACGGTGTAAAAAAAGACCAATTTCGTGTATATCCCCGTATTCAGTTAGGATATATGCCGTCTGCCCCGCATTCGGTTACATTCCATTACCTGCAACGTTCGTATCGTCCGGCTGGTGCCTGGCTGAATCATTTTATCGACCCAAGTGATGACACCCATAAAACACGCGGAAACTCCGGATTAAAAGATGAACAAATCCACTCGCTGGAATTGTCTTATAAATACTCTATATCCGGTTTTCAGGTTTCGCCTGCACTTTATTACCGTAACCGCTCCAACCGGATTATGGAAGTAGCTTACGAGGAAGGCAACGATATCATCTGGCAGAAAGAAAATGCCGGAAACAGCAAGTCAATAGGAGCCGAACTGGCTGTTTTCTGGAAACCGGTACACTTTTTTGACGGGTATCTGGCCGGGAATCTCTATCGTGACGAGATCGACGGAAGAATTGCCGGTTATGATGCGACTAAATCGCTCGTTTGCGGGGATATAAAAACCTCTTTCCGCTTCTATCTAACACCGGATACGGAATTGCAACTGGACGGCTTTTATATTTCCGGCCAGTTGACTCCACAGGGAAGAATAAAAAGCCATTACACAGTCAATGCCGGACTATCCCACTATTTCATCAACCGGAAATTATGTGCCCGTTTAAGTATTCAAAATATCTTTGATACCCTCGAAGAGGCTACTATTATTGATACGGATAATTTACAGATGCGGCAGGAACGGAATCGCGATCCGCGGATGTTGTGGCTGTCTCTGTCGTATGATCTGTAACTGCGGGCGCTTCGCTTTTTTCTTCTATTGGAGCCGGCAGGTCCTCGAATATTTTTTCCTTTTTACTGAAAGGAACCGATAAAATGTAGCGTTCGGACTGATCATAACTGCAATAGCCCCATATCCAGTCCAGCAACACAAACATCTTGTTTTTTACTCCCAGTATAGACCGTAGGTGTACTAACAGCCAGACTACCCATGCCGGAAAGCCATGCATATTAAAAGACCCCAGATCGGCAACCGCTCTGTTCCGTCCGATGGTAGCCAGAGTTCCCAGATTTTTATAATGGAAAGCTTCCATAGGTTTTCCTTCCGAACTGTTTTTTAGATTTTTAGCAACCTGTTTCCCCTGCTGTATGGCAGCCTGTGCTACCTGTGGATGCCCGTTGGGATAATCTTTCTCTGTCATAAAAGCTAAGTCTCCAATAGCAAACACGTTCTGGTAACCGTGTACCTGGTTATATTCGTTTACCAATAAACGGCCTCCCCGTCCGGTCATTTCCTTCGGTATATTTTCAAAACGCCTGGCTGTTACCCCACTAACCCAGATAAATGTTTTGCAGGGTATAGTTTGCCCGTCATCCAGCGAAACGGTTGCTCCGTCGTAATCAGATACTTTTTTGTTCAGAATGATATTTACACCCATTTTCTGCAAAGACTTTTTTGCATTTGCCGACGACTTTTTGCTCATAGGCCCTAACAGACGGTCTGATCCTTCTACCAGGTAAATGGATAATTGATAAGGTTCTAATTCGGGATAATCTTTGGGCACAATGAATCTTTTCATTTCAGATAAAGCCCCGGCTATTTCAACTCCTGTAGCACCTCCTCCGGCCACTACGATGTTAAGAAGTGACTGTTTTTCTATCCTGTCTGTACAAATCGTTGCTTTTTCGAAATTTGTAAGGATCGTATTACGCAGTTCTATTGCTTCAACAGATGTTTTCATCGGATAAGCAGTCTCTTTGATCCGCTCGTTTCCATAAAAATTTGTCTCTGTTCCGGCGGCCAGTATCAGGTAATCATAACTGATAGAACCAATAGAGGTTTCGATTGTATTCTCATCGAAGTTTACTGCTTTGACCTCTGCCAGGCGAAAATAAAACTCTTCGTAGTGCTGGAACATTTTCCGGAACGGGAAGGAAATAGAGTTGGATTCAAGTCCGGCTGACGCTACCTGATATAACAAGGGGGGGGAATTGATGATAATTATTCTTATCCACCAACACCAATTGGTAACCGCTATCCCGTAAACGTTTGATTATTTCTAACCCGGCAAATCCGCCACCTACGATTACGACTCTCTTTTTATCTGTCTTTGGTATATTACAATCCATGTCTGTTGTTTTGTTATAACAACAAACAGGAATTTATTTAGTTTATGAAGAGCGGTTTTTAGATTATTCCAGAATTTCTTTTCCTTTATCACCAAATAGTAAAGCAATAACCTCGTCTCTTTTTCCCTTATCCAGTTTGATTTGAAGAATTGTTTCCATTCCTCCTGCCTTTTCTTCTGCTAATGCATATTTGTCGGGATAAGTAATAATATCAATGACGTCTTCCTGCAACGCCTTTGCAATTTGCAATAATGTGTTGTATTTGAGTTCTCTTCCACCAGACATGATCAGGCTGAAACCTGATTGCTTCATCCCTATTTGTTGCGCGACATATTCCTGCGAATACCCTTTTTCCCTACGAATTTCATCTATATTTTGCAAAATATTATTCATATCAATAAAATTAATTCCGGAATCCGGATCAATAAAAATTCTTTGGTAATAATGTATCACACAATACGGCTTAGATGATGACATTATGTAATATCCCTCTTTAATTCCATTGGGATATACCATACAACAAGGAAATGCTTCCGTTTGTTACCGGTTTATTACAAAAAACATTCTTAGGAGATTTTATAGTAAATAAACAGGCTACAGATGAACTAATGCAAAAACCCCTCTGTTCTAACGATATCAATTAAAAAGGAGAAATTATGATGACTAAAAATATAGTATTGGGTGCATTGGCCGGAGCAGCTATTGCCTGGTTGATTACAGAAGAAAGAAAACATAAAGGGATGGAACATGCTTATCATCATATCGGTGATTATCTTATGGATATGAAAAGAAAGATGAAAATGAAAGCAGCCATGCATAAAGTGAAAGGCGAAGCCGGATGCATGAGCGAACAAGCTATGAAAAAAATGCATGGCTACATGAACCGCTAAATCATACTTTTTTAAAGTATTAGAGCACTCAGATGACACGGATAGAACAGATAACCACAGATTTAGTATTAATTAAAAAATAAATCTGTGGTTATCTGTCTGATCTGTGTCATCTGTGTGCCATATTGTTATGAAAAACTTTTATCTTTGGGAAATTACAATTTCAAATGATAATACGCATGAAAAACAGAAAATTACGTATGGGGATGATTGGCGGGGGCCACACCTCATTCATTGGTACGGTGCATCGTAGTGCCGCCTTTCTTGATAATCAGATTGAATTAGTATGTGGATGTTTTAGCTCCGACCCGGTTGTGAGCAGGGAATCCGGGGAAGCTTACTTTCTGGATCAAAACCGCGTTTACTTCTCTTTTCAGGAGATGTTTGAAAAAGAAAAAAATCTGCCGGAAGATCAACGAATGGATTTTGTAGCCATTGTTACGCCCAACCACTTGCATTTTGAACCGGCTATGCTGGCTTTGGAGAATGGCTTCCATGTAGTATTGGATAAACCGATGACTTTTTCGCTCGAAGAGGCAAAGCTGTTGCAGGCAAAAGTAGAAGAAACCGGTTTATTATTGGCTTTAACCCATGTATATTCAGGCTATCCGGCGGTAAAAGAGGTAAAAGACCGGATACGTACAGGCCGGTTAGGAGATATCCGGAAAATATATGTAGAGTATCCGCAGGGTTGGCTATCAGACCCGATAGAACTTCAATCCGGAAATAATGCGGGTTGGCGTACAGATCCGGGACGATCCGGAAAGGCCGGATGTATCGGCGATATAGGTACGCATGCCTGGCATTTATCAGAATATATTACAGGGTTAAAAGTGGTAGAATTATGTGCCGATCTACATACTTTCGTGGAAGGTCGCCGGCTGGACGACGACGGAGCAGCTTTGTTGCGCTTTGATAACGGGGCAACAGGTGTATTGGTAGCCTCCCAGATTGCTGTGGGAGAAGCCAATAATATCCGTATCCGGATATATGGCAGCGAGGCCGGTCTGGAATGGCGGCAGGAAGAACCTAATACGCTTTACCATAAACGGAAAGATGCCGTTGTTGAAGAAATAAAAGTAGGAAATAATACATCTTTAGGTGAGTTTGCTACTTATTATACCCGTATTCCTGCGGGACATCCCGAAGGCTTCTATGAAGCATTCGCCAATATTTACCGGAATTTTGCCTTTGCATTGAGAGAGGTTAAAGCCGGAAAACAACCGGATCCCCGTTTCCTTGATTTCCCGAATGTGAAAGATGGAGTCAGGGGAATGCAGTTCATAGAAACCATGGTGGCTTCCGGACAGGATGAAGAAAACAAATGGCAGAAGTGGATTGAGTAAAGGGGTATAGTGATAAAAAATGTAATGAGATTGCATTATACGTTAAATAACCTGACGGATACTTCATGGATTTATCTGAAAGTGTTACTTTTATCACGCTTTTATACCAATGAAGAAAATGTAACTTTAGTACCTTAAAAACATCTATGGACAATAGACATTCTAAGCGACATTCAGGGCGGAAGAATTTTTTTAAGAAAAAGTCTTTCATCTTTTTAGTGGGGATTATCATCGGGTTTGCCGTTTTTATCGGTATGTATCAGACTTCGGTTTATTTTTCTACAGACGAATCCTGTATGATTTGTCATGTGCATCCGCACGTAGAAGATAGCTGGCGTCAATCCGTTCATATGAATAATAAAAGCGGAACGAAAACCAGTTGTGTAGCCTGCCATTTACCTCCGCAAACCAACACATGGAAACATTACACCGCTAAAGCGAAACTGGGTATCAAAGATGTCTGGTCGTATATGTTTAAAGATAGTGCAAGTTACGATTGGGAGAATAAGTCGCAGCTGGAAAACGCAATAAAGTATATTCCGAACGAGTCGTGTGTAGCCTGCCATTACAATCTTTTTCCGCAGGGAATTACGGACGATGGTATCACGGCTCACCTCTATTACGAAGAGAATGTAGAAAAACTGGATTTACAATGTATCAGTTGCCACCTCGATGTAGGGCACTATAATCCCAATTACTCTCACGCTAAAATGACAGGCATTCCCGGTTTGAATATAGGGGCAGCTGATAACCGGCCGGTTTTTGAAACGGCAACAGAAGTAACTTCCTTTGCTGATCATACGGAGCAGATTCCCGGAACACCGGTTTCCTTTAAAATGGTAGCTATTCCCGGAGGAACATTCCGCATGGGTAGTACTCCCAAAGAACCGTTCCATAAAGCGGACGAAGCACCTGTCAGAAATGTAACCTTAAGCCCGTTCTTTATGGCAGAGGTAGAGGTTACATGGGAACAGTACTGGGCGTTCTATGCCAATACAATGAGCGAAGGCCGTACACACCCCGACGAAGTATACCGCCGCAATGCCGATCCCTCGGTTGACGGTGTATCCGGTCCGACACCACCGTTCGGATTCCCCGACCAGGGCTGGGGTGGAGGAGACCGTCCGGCTATCACCATGACACATTATACGGCGGAAACATTCTGCCAGTGGTTATCGCTTAAAACAGGAAAAACCTATCGTTTGCCAACCGAAGCGGAGTGTGAATATGCAGCCCGTGGAGGTACGGAAACACCTTATTTCTTTGAGGGTAGTCCGAAGAAATATTCGAAAGACGGATTCTGGCGGAGGTTTATTGACCCCTCTACCGATGTGATCAGTGATTATGTAATCTATGCCGCAAACAGCCGCAATAAAACACAGGAACCGTCAGCCGTACAGGCGAATCCGTTTGGACTCAAAAATATGGCCGGCAACGTAATGGAATATTGTGCGGATAAATATGATCCGGAAGCCTATAGCAAAACACCCGAAAATGTAACAGACCCGTTGGTTACCACCGGTACCGAATGGGTCGTACGGGGTGGTAACTATACCTCTGATGCAGCCGATCTGCGTTCGGCAGCCCGGGGACAAACCCAGCATGATGCCTGGTTAAAAACAGACCCGCAACAACCCAAAAGTATCTGGTGGTATTCAGATATACGGGGTATTGGTTTCCGGGTGGTGTGCGAACCGGATGCTTCTATAAATGTTTATTAAACAGACTAACGTAAAAATAGTAAAAAGATATCATGAAAAAAGAAAACAAACTTAGCAGGAGATCATTTTTTAAAACAACAGCCGCAGCCGGTGCGTTGGCAACAATTGGTACAGGAACGACCGTCACTTTATTAACATCTTGTGGCGGAGGTGAAACTAAAAAAGGCGGTCTGATTCCGCTGAAAGAACCCGGAACGTATTATGTACCGGATCTGGTAGACTTTGCTAGAGATGGAAAACCACTAAAGGCAGGTCTTGTCGGTTGTGGTGGCCGTGGGTCAGGTGCTGCTTTTAACTTTTTAAATGCGGGTCCTAATGTAACTATAACTGCTTTAGGCGATGTCTTTCAGCAGCAGGTTGACGACATGGCGGAAAGACTTAAGAGAGAAAAAGATATTGATATACCCGAAAGTATGCGTTTTGTAGGATTGGATGCTTACAAAAAGGTAATTGACAGTGATGTGGATGTTGTGTTATTAGTAACACCTCCATCTTTTCGTCCCGAGCATTTTAAATATGCTACCGAAGCTGGAAAACATTCGTTTCTGGAAAAACCCATATGTATTGATCCGGTAGGATATCGTACTATTGTGGCAACAGCCCGTCAGGCTCAGGCTAAAAAACTCTCGGTGATTGTAGGTACACAACGTCGTCACCAACGGAATTATGTGGCTGCTTACCAGAAAGTACAGGAAGGATTAATAGGTGAAATTACAGGAGGAAATGTTTATTGGAATCAATCAATGTTATGGCATCGTGATCGTCAGAAAAATTGGGGTGATGGTGAATGGATGATCAAAGACTGGGTAAACTGGAAATGGTTGTCCGGCGATCATATAGTAGAGCAGCATGTATATAATATAGATGTATTTACATGGTTCACAGGATTGCGTCCGGTAAGTGCCGTTGCTGTAGGATCCCGACAACGACGGTTGACCGGAGATCAATATGATAATTTTTCTGTAGATTTTGTAATGGATAACGGAGTCCATTTACATAGTATGTGCCGGCAGATAGATGGAACAGCTACTAATATCAGTGAGTTTATCCAGGGTACAAAAGGTTCGTGCTATACTGATTTTGGAGATCATGCAGTTATTAAAGATTTAGCAGGAAATATTATCTGGGAATATGATCATGAAGCGGAAAAAGAAAAACATACCCAACATGATCCATATGTACTTGAGCATATAAACTGGATTAATCATATCCGTCAAAACGATCCATTGGATCAGGCCTCTCCTAATGCTATTTCTAATATGGCGGGAATTATGGGACGTGAAGCCGCTTATACCGGAGATCTAATGACCTGGGAAGCTATGACTTCAGCTCCGTTGGATTATACTCCTAAAGACGTTAATCTGGGAAAAATGGATATGAAAGATTTTGTTGTACCAGTACCGGGACAACCTCTTTCTTAAAGAATATGGTATGGCATTAAACAGAAGAAAATTTTTATCAACTTCGCTGGGAAGTGTAGCGGCAGCCGGTCTGACGGGTACACTTTCCGCCTGTGGAGGTGCTGAAAATAAAAAAGAGGCCTGTGGGCAGAAATCCTGTTGCAGTAGTAAAGCTGAATTAAAAATCTCTTTTCAGGAAGGCATTGCGCCGGGTGAAAACCTGAACGAAAAATTCGACTTCATGGAAAAACATGGAGTCGTTGGGTTTGAACCCTGGGGTGGAGGACTTGCTGACAGGGTTACTGAAATCAAACAGGCATTGAATGGCCGCAACATACAGGTTAGTGCAATCTGCGCAGGTTTCAAAGGATTCATTCTTTCCGAAGATCCGGCAGTCCGTAAGGAGTGTATGGATACGATGAAAGAAATTATTGCCGCTGCGGGCGAACTCAATTCAGTCGGTGTAATTATCGTTCCGGCCTTTAATAATCAGGTACCGGTGATGCCCCATACACAGGCGACGCGCGATTTCCTTTGCGAACAGTTTACCGAAATGGGTAGTTTTGCACAGCAACAGGGTACAACCGTTATTCTGGAACCCCTGATGCGTGGAGAAGCCTTTTATCTCCGGCAGGTAGCCGATGCGGCTTCCATTTGCCGGGATATAAACAATCCCGGTGTTCGTTGTATGGGCGATTTCTGGCATATGACCTGGGAAGAAACATCCGATATGGGAGCATTCCTTTCCGGCGGGGATTATTTACAACATGTGCATATCGCCAGCCGTAAACGGCGGAGTATGCCGGGCGAAGATGGGAATGCTGATAATTACGTGGAAGGTTTCAGGGGGCTTAAGATGCTTGGATACGATAAGCATGTCAGTTTTGAATGCGGATGCCAGGGCGACCGGGCGGTAGTAGTACCCGAAGCAGTAAAATTGATCAGAGAACAATGGGAACAAGCCTGATATGATATTATTACATGCAAATATGCCGTTGAGTGAGGTTGTGGAACACCACACCTCACTTATTCCTGTTATCAACCGTTTTGGTATCCGGTTGGGATTGGGAGATAAAACTGTAGAAACGATCTGTAAAGAGAATGAACTGGATACCGGCTTTTTCATTGCGGTAATCAATACTTTTCTGAATGAAGACTATTTCCCGGAAAAGAAGTTGCAAACTTTCCATACATCCCAGATTATAGATTACCTGACCAAAACCAATGTTTACTATCAACGGTTCCAGCTGGCTAATATAGAACGGCATCTGGGTTCTTTTATTTCTATGAGTGCACCGGGTAACCAATCGTTAATCGCGATCGGTAAATTCTTTAATTCATTCCGCGACGAGTTGACAGCCCGCATACAGAATGATACCGAAAATTGGTTTCCTTACTGTAAATCGTTAGATCAAAAACTAAAAGAGCAGGAAGCAACGGAAACCGCTATGGTAGTAAAAAGTGTCTCGCCCATGGAAATGGACGACCCGATAGAATCCCTGCTTGCCGATCTGAAACGCCTGATGATCAAACACCTGTCGGGCGAATATGAACAGAACCTCTGTTATGCCGTTATTTTTGCACTAAGCAGCCTGGAAAAAGATATCAGGCAGCACAACCGCATCCGGTACCGCATTCTGGTACCTATGGTTACGGCTATAGAGGAACGCCTCAACAGATGAATTAATTCATGCAACGAACCAAACAAATCGCCATTATTCTTACTGATACCCTGCAATGTATAGGATTGCAGAGCATGCTGACGGACTATTTCGAATCGGTAGAGGTTGCGGTATTTCCCTCTTTTGCTGTTTTTATGGCAGAAGGTAATGAGCAGTTCGACTATTATTTTACCGATTCCGCTACGTTTGTTTTAAACACCGGGTTTTTCCTTCCCCGCAAATCCAAAACAGTGTTACTGATTCAGGAGATAGCGGATAATGATTCCATTCATTCCTTATCTATCCATAGTTCGCCGGAAACGATCATCAAACAACTACGTATTATTTTCACCAGCGAAAGCAGTAACCCGCTTCCTGCGGATACCGGAAAAGAACTTTCCATACGCGAAAAAGACGTACTGCACCTGATCGTAAAAGGAAGCACCAACAAAGAGATTGCCGATAAGCTAAACATAAGCCTCAACACCGTATTAACCCACCGCAAAAACATCACCACCAAACTCGGCATCAAAACCGTCTCCGGCCTAACATATTACGCCCTAATGAACGGCTTCCTCTCTGCAGACGATATTGATATTTAAAAAGAAAACCTCTGTTCCCGGACTGCAGAGGCTAAATGTGTAAAAACTAAAATGTAAAATCAAAAAAGTTACAGCTTGTAAGCCCGAAGGGCTTGAATGTAAATAACCGCGGGTGTAACCCGTGGCAGAAAGCGACTCTACTCTATGAGCCCCGAAGGGGGTTCAACCCTTTCAGGGTTGTTATAAAGAGGGTTTCTGCCTACCCCGGGTTGCACCCGGGGTTATTGGCTAAGGCCGATCTACGATTCACATTTTACCCCATACGGGGTAATCACTTACAATTTATAACTTTAATAAAGAGCGAGGATAGTTTTTTTGGTCGGAGGGGATTTGTAATCCCCGATAAGCGAGTATAAGGGTTTATAATCCGCTTTAATAATATGTAAGTCCCAGTTTAATGGGTATTTTTCGCTGGCGCAGATTTAAATCTATGCCTGAATCAATAACCGGTAAAACAAAAACAACTGCCCGCAACCTCCCCGCAGGATTACGGGAGCCTGTCAACGGCGGTTTACCGCCTGTTGCAGCTCTGCGGCAAGGAATCCTGTGGCTTTTTTTATTGTCGCAGGTTTGCGGCAGGCAGTCATCTGGTCATTTTTTCCTCCTGCAACTCTGCGGCAGGCAGTAAACTGCCGTTGACACCTTGTTGCAATTCAGAGAAGTCCGGTCATCCACCCCTGACTGCTCCCCGCAACCTTGCGACAGCCTCGCATCACTTATTGCCTGCCTGAAAAAATCACTACATATAGTGATTGACGGGCTTTTCTATTTGACATTTCTTTGTGAAATATAATCAGCGAAACAAATAATATGGCCAATTTCAGACTAACTGCCACAGCAGTGGTTTTTCCTTATGCTTACATTCCACCTGGGCGGAAAACGAAAATACGCCGGCGAATGATACGATCCGTACCTATAATATCAATGATGTGGTGATCACTTCGTCGATTAAAGAAACGAATGATCTGCGTACCTTACCCGGCTCCGTTTCCATTCTATCCCCGCAGGCTATCAGTACCCGGCAAATCCATGCGTTAAAAGATATCTCCTCTCTGGTTCCCAATTTGTATATTCCGGATTACGGTTCCCGGCAAACTTCTGCGATCTATATCCGTGGTGTAGGGGCCCGTAGTAGTGGACAGTCTATCGGGTTGTATGTGGATAATGCCCCGTACCTGGATAAAAGCTCATTCGATTTTGAATTAATGGATATACAACGTATCGAAATATTGCGTGGCCCGCAGGGAACCCTCTACGGACGAAATGCCATGGGAGGAATTATCAATATCTATACCCTCTCGCCACTGGATTACCAGGGTACCCGGATGTCGGTTAGCGGAGGAAATCACGGTCTGTTTAAAACAAAGTTTTCGCACTATGCCAAACTGGACGAAAACTTTGGTATTTCGTTCAGCCATTACTACGACCGCAACAACGGGTTCTTTAAAAATGAATACACCGGTAATATGGCAGATAAGGAAAAGTCTACAGGCATGAAAATAAAATTAGACTGGCGCATAACACCCAATCTGAATGCAGCCTATACCGTAGGATACGATTATACTGATCAGGGCGCTTTCCCGTATGGCCTGTATGATAAAGAAAAAGAAATCATTCATCCGGTAAATATCAACGATCCTTCTTCTTACAACCGCCGGGTATTCTCCAACAATCTTTCGTTCGAATATAAAACCGGTGGGATTATCCTGACCAGTACCAGTGGCTATCAATACCTGAAAGATGATATGCAAATGGACCAGGATTTTACCTCTGCTTCAGTGTTTACATTAAATCAGAAACAACAACAAAAAGCATTCAGCGAAGAAATTACGCTCAAAAGCAATACCAACCGTAACTATCAATGGTCTTTCGGTACATTCGGATTCTATAACGATCTGAATACACAGGGACCGGTTACATTTAAGGAAGACGGCATCCGGGATATATTACAACCCGTATTTGACAACCTGGTGGGAAATACAAGTATGCCGGGTAAACTGGTAATAACAGACGAAGAGTTATACATACCGGGCGATTTTGAAACACCTTCGTGGGGAGTGGCTTTGTATCATCAATCTACTTACGATAACCTTTTTACAGAAGGACTATCGGTAACTGCCGGTATACGGTTAGACTACGAAAAGCAGAAAATGCACTATCAGTCTTCCTCTTCTATGGGGATGAATATGGTAATGAATAATCCTAATATACCGCCTATTCCTGTTGCGCGGTACACTTCTGTTATTGACGACCGTACCTCACAGGATTTCTGGCAGGTACTACCCAAAGTAGCGTTAAAATATCAATGTACCCCTTCTACCTATACCTATGTATCGGTTGCGAAAGGATATAAAACGGGAGGATACAACGTACAGATGTCGGCAGATGTCATGCAAGGACAGATGCAGTACGATATGATGAGTCAATATGCATCTCATCTGGCCTGGATGTATAAACCCGCTGCGTTGGATTCTACGATGTCTTATAAACCTGAACACAGCTGGAATTATGAATTAGGCATCAGAAGCGAGTTAATTAAAAACCGCCTGACTACGGAATTGACTTTCTTCTACACCGATATACGTGATTTGCAGATCACACAATTCGTAGGCAGTGGTAACGGGCGCATCCTGACCAATGCAGGAAAGGCCAGAAGTTATGGGGTAGAAGTCTCTGTACAAACAAAGCTGACAAACAACCTGACTGCTGATATCAACTACGGGTATACCCATGCTACATTCCGCGATTATGTATATCAGATAAATAAAGATAATGAAGTGGATTGCAAAGGCAATTATGTACCTTATATCCCCCGGCATACACTGAATGTAGACCTGCAATATACTAAACTGTTCCGGAATCAATTTATAGACCAGTTTACTGCCGCGGCGCAGGTGAACGGCACCGGCAACATTTACTGGACTGAACTGAATGATATCAGTCAGAAATTTTACGCTACACTGAATGCAAAGGTGGGAGTACGGAAAGGCCCCGTGAAGTTGGATGTATGGGGGGCGTAATCTGACCGATACCGAATTCGCCGCGTTTTATTTTGAATCCTTTGGGAATCCGTTCCTCCAAAAAGGAAAACCGGTACAGGTAGGGGTAGACCTGTCGCTTACATTTTAAAGAACTCTGATAAGTTGTATAGATACATGAAGATTGTTGGAAAAATAGTTCTCTTTTTGATTGGGGGGTTAAGTAGTCTGTTGACCGTTTGGGCGGCCGAAGCTGATTCGTTGGCTCATAAACAAATTTATCTTGAAGACGTAGTCGTGCACTCGTTTAAAGAGGATAAAAAAATAAGTGAATTACCGTTATCCGCAACGGTCATCAACGGAACAGCTATCCGTAACCGTACAGTTACAGGTATGAAAGATTTCAGTTCTTTGGTTCCGAACCTGTTTATACCGGATTACGGATCCAAATTGACATCGCCCGTTTTTATCCGTGGAATCGGCTCCAAGATCAATTCGCCGTCCGTAGGGTTGTATGTAGACGGTATGCCCTACTTTGAAAAAGCGGCCTTCGATTTCGACTTTGCTGAAGTAAACCAGGTAGAAGTCTTGCGTGGTCCGCAGGGCACATTGTATGGACGGAATACCATGGGGGGAATTATTAATGTATACACCCGGTCGCCGCTCGACTATCAGGGAACCACCCTGAATGTTTCTGCCGGAAGTTATATGACACTCAACGGTTCCGTTTCCCACTATGGAAAGATCAGCGAGAATCTGGGTTACATGGTAGCCGGTAATTATAACCATTCCAACGGATATTTTACCAATCAGTATAGCGGCGATAAGGCGGATGCACTGGACGAAGCTTCCGGACGTTTCCGGCTGGACTGGCAGGTAAAACCGCAACTACTGATACGGTTCATGTCAACCATTGATTATCTGGACCAGGCCGGATATCCGTATGCCCCGTATGACACGGAGACTTGGGTAACAGGTCCGGTCAATTATGATGAGTACAGTTTTTATAAACGTACGATGTCAACCTCCGGCGCCATGGTAGAGTACACCACGGACCGGTTCAAACTCAACAGCCAGACCACTTATCAGTACCTTTCTGATGATCAGGAAATAGACCAGGACTTTACTGAACAGCATAACTATTTTGCCATTCAGAAACTAAAGCAAAATATGGTTGCGGAAGAGATCAACATCAAATCCAATACCGGTAGCCGTTACAACTGGTTGTTTGGTGCATTTGGTTTCCGGCAGGGCGTAGATAATAATGTAGATGTAAACTATCATACAAGGGATTCTTTGAGCCATAAAGAATACGATGTACCTACGTATGGGGTCGCGGTTTATCATCAATCCACGCTGGATGATATACTGATACCCGGATTATCTCTTACTGTTGGTGTGCGCTATGATTACGAACGGGCCTCTACTACGTACGACCGTTTTGCTACGGTAGGAGGAACCTATAAGAAATACGACGATTTCACCAGTAAACTCAATTTCAGCCAGCTAACTCCTAAGTTTGCCCTGCAATATACAACACCGCGGGGGCAGATGATCTATGGAACGATAACCAAAGGATTCAAAACCGGCGGATTTAATACCTCTTTTGAGCGTGACGAAGATCGTTCGTTTGATCCTGAATATAGCTGGAATTATGAACTGGGTACCAAACTCGCCTTTTTCGAAAACCGCCTGAAAGCGGAAGCGGCTGTATTCTATATCGACTGGAAGAACCAGCAAATCTATCAACCCATGCCGAGTAACCTGCCAGGAGGACAAATGCTGAAAAATGCTGGCCGTTCCGAAAGCAAAGGGATTGAGTTGAGTGTTCAGGGCAATCCGCTGAACGGATTAATGATACAGGGTGCTTACGGATATACGCATGCAAAATTTAAAGATTACCAACGAAGCGAAACCCTGGACTATTCCGATCATTATCTGCCTCTTGTGCCGCGACATACGCTTTCTGCCGGTGTGGACTATACGTTCTCTAACCTGGGAAGTGCACTGGACCGCATGACATTCAGTGTAAACTATACCGGTGCCGGAAAGATCTATTGGGCAGATGATAATGTAGTAACCCAACCTTATTATGGTTTACTGAATGCCCGGGTTGCAGCAACCAAAGGAATCGTAACAACAGCCCTGTGGGCGAAAAATATAACCAATCAGGAGTATATCGCTTATTATTTTGCTTCCGGAACGCAGCACTTTGCGCAAACCGGCCGCCCTTTCACGATTGGAGCTAACGTAATTATAACATTCTGAACAGATGATTGCTAAAGATAATATATCCAAATTAGGCACATTTTTCTGTCTCTATATCGCCCAAACCATTCCGATGAGTTTTTTCTCTACGGTGCTGCCCGTTATGATGAGACAGGAAAACTTCTCTTTGTCTGCTATCGGACTTTTGCAACTGATTAAACTGCCGTGGATATTTAAATTCCTCTGGTCGCCATTTGTAGACCGCCATACGGTAACCGTCAGTGATTTTAAAAAGTGGATATTCAGTTCCGAACTGATTTATGCGATCCTGATCTTTATGGTTGCTTTCCTGGATTTCCAAACAGATTTCTATGGGATCCTTGCCCTGATTATCCTCTCATTCATCGCCTCCGCAACCCAGGACATTGCGACCGATGCGTTGGCAGTTCTCTTTTTCAGCCGGAAAGATAAAAGTCTGGCTAATAGCATGCAGTCAATGGGTAGTTTCGGGGGTACCATGATCGGTAGCGGGGTGCTGTTGCTACTGTTTAAACAGTTCGGCTGGAATAGCCTGCTTCCCTGTCTGGCACTCTTTGTCCTGGTAGCTTTATTGCCGCTTCTTTTCAATAAGAAAATAGAAATAACACGGGATAAAGAGGTAACCCGTGCTAAAAAAGCCGATGTAATATACTTCTTTACCCAGCAGGGGATCTGGAAACAAATCGGCTTTCTCTTCCTTTTTTATTCCGGTCTGATCGGAACATTGGCTATGGTAAAACCGTGGCTGGTAGATTTGGGATACGATATGAAAGACATTGGTTTTATGAATGGAGTAGCCGGCACTTTTATGGGCTTTGTCGCCTCGTTTGCCGGAGGATTCATTGTCAGGCGTATCGGCAGGTACAAGGCCCGTATCCTGTTCGCTTCCTTCATCCTGTGTACTACATTGTATTTCCTTTGGATATCCTTTTCAGTCCCTTCCGCGGCATTACTCTACCTGGGTGTTTTCCTGCTGTGGGGCAGCTACGGTATGGCAACGATTATTGTTTATACTACAGCCATGGATTGTGTCCGCCCGGGGCGTGAGGGAACCGATTTTACCATTCAGACCGTATTAACCCACCTGAGTAGTATGATCATTGCGATAGGGAGCGGCAAACTGGCTGACTTTACCGGTTATAGCCGACTGTTTCTCTTTGAATCGTCTCTGGCACTGATTTCTCTGATCTATATTTTGATTGTTTTTAAACGGGAAACGGAGGACGCATGAAACCGGAGGAACTGATACAAAAATACAATGTGCCGGTACCCCGTTATACCAGTTATCCCCCGGCCAATTACTTTACAGACCAGGTAGGGAATCTGCACTATGAAGAAGCGATAGAGGCGTCCAATCACGAATCGCCCCGGCATCTCTCTTTTTATATCCACATTCCTTTCTGCCGGCATTTGTGCCACTATTGCGGGTGTAATTCGATTGGTATATCCGGGCCGGAAGTGATAGCACGATATGTAGCAGCTTTACATACGGAAATAGACAGGGTAGTGGAGCGGTTGGATAAATCGCGTTGCATTTCCCAGATACATTATGGGGGAGGTTCTCCTACTATTCTGCCGGCAGATGAGTTACGGAAATTAAATGAGTACCTGTTGTCTTCTTTCCCTTCGATCGAGGAACCGGAGATTGCCATAGAATGTCATCCCGGATATCTCGACAGGCAGGCATGGGAGGCTTTAACCAAAGCCGGATTTAACCGGTTCAGTATTGGTGTGCAGGATTTTGAACCGGCAGTGTTGAAAGCAGTAAACCGCCGGCCTTCCCTGTTACCTATGGAAGAAATAACAGACCTGTTACGAGCCGCATCAGCGAATATCAATCTGGATTTATTGTATGGACTTCCGTTGCAAACAGTAGAAAGCTTCTCGCACACCGTAGAGAAAGCAGCCCTGCTGGCACCGGACCGTCTGGTGACATTCTCGTACGGACATGTACCCTGGGTAAATCCACGGCAACGCATTTTAGAGAAAACCGGCTTCCCTACCGGAGAAGAGAAAAAGAAAATGTATGAAACGGCTGTCGAATTATTAAAACAGCATGAGTACAAAACGATTGGTTTAGATCACTTTGTAAAAGAAGAGGATGAGTTGTATCTCTCATTGCAACAGAAAATGTTAAGCCGTAACTTTCAGGGATATTGTTCACTGCGTACTACCGGCCAGGTGTATGCTTTCGGCATGACGGGTATCAGCCAGCTCAACGGAGCCTACATTCAGAACAGTAAAGACCTGTTTACCTACATACATGCAATAGAAAACGGAACCTTCGCGGTGGAGAGAGGCTATGTATTGAATCGTGAACAGCAGATTACCAGACTGGTTATTCAAACACTGATGTGTAACTATTTTCTGGATATGGAAGAAATAGCTGCAAAGGTTGGCCTGTCATTAGACGAAGTAAAAAGATGTACCGCCTGGAATAATACGGTATTGCAGCAGTTTGCTGCAGATAACATCATAGAATATACAGACCGTACAATCCGTATTACTCCGCAAGGAACCCTGTTTGTGCGGAATGTGGCGGCATCGTTGGATAAACTGATGCAGGGATCCGTAAAGTCTTATTCTAAACCGGTTTAAAGAATGCGGGAAAAAGAAGTTGATATTGTTATTATAGGGGCAGGGCTGACAGGATTGACAGCCGCCTTTCATTTACGCCGGAAGGGAGTAAAAGTGCTTGTCCTGGAACGTGAAGAACGTATCGGTGGACAAATACGTACATTTAATACAGAGGATTTTGTTTTTGAAAGTGGCCCAAACACCGGAGCCGTTTCGCATCCGGAAGTAGCGGAGCTGTTTCAGTTACTGGCTCCTGATTGCGAATTAGAAACAGCCAAAGAAGAAGCGAAACGCCGCCTGATATGGAAAGGGAACCACTTCCATGAGTTACCCTGCGGATTGATAGGAGGTGTCACTACCCCATTGTTTAGCTGGTATGATAAATTCCGCATATGGGGTGAGCCTTTCCGTGCCAAAGGAACAGATCCGGACGAACCGGTCGGACTCCTTGCCCGCAGGCGGTTGGGAGAGTCTTATCTGAACTATGCTGTTGATCCGTTCGTATCAGGTGTATATGCCGGCGATCCTATGAAACTAACCACCCGTTTTGCCCTTCCAAAACTCTACAACCTGGAACAACAATACGGTAGTTTCATTAAAGGGGCCATGGCGAAAGCAAAAGAGCCCAAAAGCGAACGGGATAAACTGGCCACCAAAAAAGTCTTTTCTGTAAAAGGTGGACTGGAAAACCTGATCCGGGCCCTGGGTAAAAATATTGGCGAAGAAAATATCCGGTTATCAACAAAAGATATCCGGGTTAATCCGTCCGGAGATAGCTGGGAAGTAATAACAACTGTTCCGGAGGGAAACTTAAAAATAAAAGCGGGCAAAGTAATAACAACGGTAGGAGCCTATTCTTTGGTGGATTTGCTACCCTTTATTCCGGAACGGGAATTGGAAGCTATCACAGAACTCACCTATGCACCGGTTATACAGGTTAGTGTAGGTATTAAAAACACGGAAAGCCTGCGGTTCAATGCTTTTGGTGGCCTGATACCCTCGTGCGAAAAGAAAGATGTGTTGGGTATTTTATTCCCGGCCGCCTGCTTTGAAGGCCGCGCACCTGAGGAAGGGGCGGTATTCTCATTCTTTCTGGGAGGAGTAAAGCATTCGGAGCTGTTACAACTACCGGACGAAGAGATTGAAAACCTGATCCGGAAGGGGTTAACTGAACTACTAAAATTCCCTTCCTCTAAAGCCCTGGATATGATACGTATCTTCCGCCATTCCCGTGCGATCCCTCAATACGGAATCGATACCGGCAAACGCCTGGCTAAAATAGAGGAGTTACAAAAAACATATCCGGGTCTGACCCTCGCCGGAAACATCCGCGACGGCATCGGCATGGCCGACCGCATTAAACAAGGCACCCTGTTGTCCTATTCCTGAATATGCATTCGCTGGCTTTTCGCTGGCGCAGATTTAAATCTGTGCCTAAATTAACAGACGGTAAAGAAAGCACGGATTTAAATTCGCGCTAGCGCGAATGTTAGAAATTACTCTCCCGCAGGGTCTATCAGGTCAAAAGCTTCCCGGAGATCAATAAGCTCTTCTTTGATCTGTTTCAGGCGATTTACGATATCAGCCTGTTTAATTGTAGTCTCTTTATTATCCTTCAGTCGCTGGCGGGCACCGGCCAGTGTCATCCCTTTTTCTTTCACCAGGTAATAAATAAGCCGGACAGCTTCAATGTCTTCCTGTTTGTAAAACCGGGTACCTTTGGCAGTTTTACGGGGCCGGATGTTGTCAAACTCCTTTTCCCAGAAACGAAGAGTCGACTCATTTACATGAAACATCTGCGCCACCTCGCTAATAGAAAAATAAAGCTTTTGATCGGTATTTTTTTTCAGTCCCATACTCTTTAATCCATGACTTGTCCATGATTCTCAGCCAACTGTATCATACGGTCGTACTCTTCCGGAGTCAGGTCCATAAAGTAATATTTGGCCGGATTATCGTGTCGTCCGTTCACCATTACTTCATAATGTAGGTGTGAGCCCGTTGATTTACCTGTATTTCCAACAAAACCAATCACCTCTCCTCTGACTACTTTATCTTTTACTTTTTTATTGAATTTGTGAAGATGTCCATACAGGGTTCTGTATCCATATCCATGATCAATTTCAATACAGTTTCCATATCCCTGTTTCCATCCTGCAAAAACAATAACTCCGTTTCCGGTAGCATATACATCAGTTCCTGTTTTGGCAGTAAAGTCCATCCCGGAGTGGAAGCGGGGCGTCCGGTAGATTGGATCAATACGCATACCATATCCGGATGCCATACGGGTAAGATCTTTATTAGATACAGGCTGTATGGCCGGAATACATTTCAGGCGGTCTTCCTGGGTTTTGCCGACAGCTATTAACTCTTCCAGTGAGTTCGATTGTATATACATCTGCTTTGCCAGCATATCCATTTTCAGGGTGGTAGATACGATCAGGTCTGAATTAGGTAAATCCAGCAGGTGTTCATAACGGTTACTCCCTCCGAAACCGGATTTACGTACCGATTCGGGGATTGATTCCACCTGAAAGATTGCCCGGTACAAATTCTCATCCCTTTGTTGGAGATCCTCCAGTATCTCAAATGCACCCGTAATACGTCTGGATAACACCTCAAACTGTGTTTGCAGTAACTTATTCTCTTTACGAAGTTGCGATTCCATCGGGGAATCAATAAAGTATAACATAAAGAAGAAAGTTGCTATTCCAAAAGCAATACCTGTACTAAGATGCCGGAGTACCATAAACATCCGGTCACGTTTGGAGGGATAAACCCGCTCATAATTTAAAGTGTTCGGATTATATATATAGTATGTTTTTCTTGTTCGTCGGAGCCTCATGTAGTAATATTTTCATATTATAATGCACGCAAAAATAATAATTTGTAGTACTTTTGCCAATTGTTTTTCGGAATATTAATATAAATTGGTAGTTAGTAGTTGGTAGTTAGTAGCTGGTAGAAAATTTATTTACAGCGTTTGCTATTTTCTACTAAGCGAGCAACGCGAATGTACTACTAACTACTAACTACCAACTACTATAAAATTAGATATGTTATCAGCTAAACAAACCCGTGAATCATTTAAAACATTCTTTGCATCCAAACAGCATCAGATTGTTCCCTCAGCACCTATGGTGATCAAAGGCGACCCTACGTTGATGTTTACCAACGCGGGGATGAACCAGTTTAAAGATATTATTCTGGGTAACGTGCATATAAAATACGCACGTGTGGCCGATTCTCAAAAGTGCCTGCGCGTAAGCGGTAAACACAATGACCTGGAGGAGGTAGGACATGATACCTACCACCACACAATGTTTGAAATGCTTGGAAACTGGTCGTTTGGCGACTATTTCAAAAAAGAAGCGATCGAATGGGCCTGGGAATACCTGGTAGATGTACTTGGACTGGACCCTGCCCGTCTGTACGCAACGGTTTTTGAAGGTAGTGAAGCTGAAGGACTGGAACGCGATAACGAAGCTGCCGGTTATTGGGAAAAATACCTTCCGTTAAATCATATCCTCAACGGAAATAAAAAAGATAACTTCTGGGAAATGGGAGACACAGGCCCTTGCGGACCCTGTTCGGAAATCCATATCGACCTCCGTACGGATGCGGAAAGGGAAGCTGTAGACGGTGCTACCCTGATCAATCAGGATCATCCGCAGGTAATAGAAATATGGAACCTTGTATTCATGCAATACAACCGCAAAGCAGACGGTTCCCTGGAACCGCTACCTGCCAGAGTAATAGATACCGGTATGGGTTTCGAACGCCTCTGTATGGCCTTGCAGGGTAAAACCTCCAATTACGATGCAGATGTATTCCAACCTATTATTCAACAGATTGCTGCACTGACAGGCTCACAATACGGAAAGGATAACCAGAAGGACATTGCCATGCGTGTAATTGCCGACCATATCCGTACAATCGCCTTCTCTATCACAGACGGGCAGTTGCCTTCCAACGCAAAAGCCGGCTATGTAATCCGCCGTATTCTGCGCCGTGCCGTACGGTATGGATATACCTTCCTGGGTAGACGGGAATCCTTCATATATAAGCTATTGCCTGCCCTGATCGAAACAATGGGAGATGCTTATCCGGAATTAATTAACCAGCAGAACCTGATCGAAAAAGTAATCAAAGAAGAAGAAGAATCTTTCCTTCGTACACTCGAAACCGGAATCCGTTTACTGGATAAGAAAATGGAAGAGGCAAAAGCCGCAGGCAAAACTGTACTGAATGGTGTAGATGCCTTTACTTTATATGATACCTATGGCTTCCCGTTAGACCTGACGGAACTAATCCTACGTGAAAATGGAATGGAAGTTAACATTCAGGAATTCGATACCGAAATGCAGAAACAGAAGGACCGTGCCCGTAACGCCGCGGCTATTGAAACCGGCGACTGGGTAATCCTGAAAGAAGGAGATAGCACATTTGTAGGCTACGACCTGTTTGAGTGCGATGCCGAAATACTGCGTTACAGAAAAATCAAACAGAAGAATAAAGAACTGTTCCAGATCGTATTGTCCCAGACTCCGTTCTACGCGGAAAAAGGAGGACAGGTTGGTGATTCAGGCTGGTTGGTAAACGGTGAAGAAAAGATTGCAATCATCGATACCAAAAGCGAAAATAATCTGTCCGTTCATCTGACCTCAAAACTACCGGAAGATGTAACAGCTACTTTTACGGTTGCGATTGACCGCAAAAAACGTTTGCAATCAGAATGCAACCACTCCGGAACCCACTTGCTGCACGAAGCACTTCGTGAGATCTTGGGTACACATGTAGAACAGCGTGGTTCGTATGTGTCGCCGGAATCTCTTCGTTTCGACTTCTCACATTTCCAGAAAGTAACGGATGAAGAATTGCGGCAGGTAGAAAAACTGGTAGGCGAAAAGATCCGTGCAAACTACAAACTCGAAGAACACCGCTCACTTCCTATTGCCGAAGCAAAAGAAATGGGTGCCATGGCCCTGTTTGGTGAGAAATATGGTGATGAAGTACGTGTAGTTAAATATGGCACCTCTGTTGAGTTATGTGGTGGAACCCATGTAGCCTATACCGGAATGATCGGTAGTCTTCGTATTGTAGCGGAAAGTTCCATTGCTGCCGGTGTACGCCGTATCGAAGCTGTAACCGCAGAAAAAGCCGAAGACTTCTTCTTCGCACAGCAGGACATGATCCGCGAACTCAGAGGACTCATGAATAATATGCCGAACCTGACACAGGCTATTAAAAAGTCAATAGAGGAAAATTCGGAGATGAAAAAGCAGGTAGAAGACTTCGTAAAAGAAAAATCTATACAGTTGAAAAAAGAGATCCTTGCAAACGCAAAAGATATAAATGGTGTAAAAGTAATGGCCGGAGTAATGCCGGGCAACACGGAAGTATTGAAAAACATCGCTTTTATGATCAAAGGGGAACTAAAAGACAGTTTCATCTTTGTGGCCGGAATTAAAGAGCTGCATAAATGTTCCTTAATGGTTATGCTGAGCGATGATCTGGTTGCCGGTGGATTGAATGCCGGTAAACTGGTAAAAGATGCAGCCAAACACATCCAGGGCGGCGGCGGCGGACAACCTCACTTCGCAACAGCCGGAGGTAAAAACCCCGACGGCTTAGCAATGGCAGTAGATGCCGTATTGGAAGCAGCAGGAATGAAGTAACCCCCTAACCCCCTAAAGGGGGGACTGGGAATGAGTTTATATAGGATAAAGAAGATTTGTAATCACTGTTCGGCGTAGCGTCTTCGCTACGTCGTTTTCAAAAGTGAGGCTCCAGCCTCATGTGAAGCAGGAGCTTCTTTCTGCTGGCTCTGCTGGCGCAGATTTAAATCTGTGCCTGAATTAACAGACGGTAAAGAAGCACAGACTGGCTAAAGCCGATTTTCAATTCGGAGATCCGCACTACCAAATAGAATAACTACCGTTTGTCCTGATGCGCTCCCCGCCTTCGCGGGGAACAAAAACTTTTAGGTTAATCACATTAGGGAAGACGTTATACCGAACGAATAGAGAAAAATAAAATGGGAAAACAAAAAGTCGTTATATCTACTGATCTGCAGAACGATCTGCAGGCTTTTCTATCATCTATCTCTTACGATAAACTATTTGTCCTGACGGATACCAACACCCGGGAGAAATGTTTACCACTGATAGAAAATGTACCTCAATTGAAAGAAGCCCGCATCATCACTACCGGTGCCGGCGATCTGAATAAAAACATTGAGATACTGGTAGATATCTGGAAAATCCTTTCTACTGAAGGTGCTTCCCGTAACTCCCTGTTAGTAAATTTGGGTGGTGGAATGATAACCGATATGGGTGGATTTGCCGGAGCCACATTCAAACGCGGTATCCGTACCCTGAATATCCCGACGACCCTCATGGCTTCGGTCGATGCGGCTGTAGGGGGTAAGACCGGTATCAACTTTAACGGGTTGAAAAACGAAATAGGTTCCTTCTATCCTCCCGAATGTGTATTCATAGACTGTGCATTCCTGCGTACACTCGACCGGGATAACATCCTTTCCGGCTATGCCGAAATGATCAAACATGCCCTGATCAGCAGCATGGATATTTATACATCTGTGATGCTGTTTGATCTGGATGCTGAAATCGCTTACACCTTCCTGAATAAAATGGTATCCCAGTCGGTAGCCGTAAAAGAGCGGATCGTAGAAGAAGACCCCAAAGAACACGGCATCCGCAAGGCTCTGAACTTTGGACACACCATAGGACATGCCTATGAAAGCCTGACGTTTAAAAAGAATACCCCCGTACTACATGGACATGCGGTAGCCGCCGGTATGGTCAGCGAACTATACCTATCACATAAAGTATGTGGTTTCCCTATGGAACGTCTCCGGCAGGTAGTCTATTACATAAAAGAGTATTATGCTCCAATCTTTTTCGACTGCAACGATTACGACACTTTATACGAATTAATGACCCACGACAAAAAGAACGAAGGAGGCATCATCAACTTTACACTACTATCGCAGGTAGGAGAAGTACAGATCAACCAATCCGTCACCAAAGAGTTGATCCTCGAATCAATGGATTTTTATCGTGAAAGTTTTGGAATTTAACACAGGAACCATTATTTTTGCACTCAAATATGAGCGGGATGTAGCTCAGCCCGGTAGAGTACGCGTCTGGGGGGCGTGTGGTCGCA
>JAJQAZ010000186.1 GCA_021203545.1 Tannerellaceae bacterium
TTAGAGCATCGGATTGTGGTTCCGAGGGTCGCGGGTTCGAGTCCCGTCTTTCACCATTCTTAATTAGACATCTCTAAAAAAGCTTTCAGATCGAATGATTTGAAAGCTTTTTTGGTATTATAGCTCATGATAAAAACTATATTGTACTAAGAATTGGTTATATTCGTATTTTTATTAGGGAAAAAATAATACAAATTGTATGTTTGAGAAAGAGATTGCGGAATATGAAAAGGTTGTGGAATCCTATAAGGAGAAGATTGCTGATAAGATGGCTCCCGGGGATTATATGGTTTATAATGAAATTTTATTCTCGGCACATAGTTGCGGTATTGAAGGAAATACATTTACAGTAGATGAAACACGTACTCTGAAAGAAAAAGGCCTGGGTATGATTCCGCAAGGAAAAACCCTTTTGGAAGCAATGGAAATGTTGGACCATTTCCGTGCTTATGAATATCTTCTTTCTAATTTAGATAAACCATTGACCGAAGATTTATTAAAAGAGACACACCGGCTTTTAATGGATAACACCATGGCTTACCGCACAGCTCAGAATAATCCCGGTATTCCCGGAACGTATACTACTACAGATATGGCTGCCGGAGATACTGTTTTCGGAGATCATACGCAACTTATTAAAAGAGTTCCTGTCTTGTTGCAAAGTACACAGGATGCTTTAGATAAAGGAGAGACACATCCTATGATTATCTCTGCCCGTTTTCATGGTTATTTTGAATCTTTGCATCCTTTCAGGGATGGTAATGGCCGTTTAGGCAGACTTTTCTCCAATTTTATTTTATTAAAAAAAGACAAACCTCTTCTTATTATTGAAAGAGAAGACCGGGAAGGATATATAAAAGCACTTCGTATGATACGGACTGAACGGACAGATGAATATCTGATTTCTTTCTTTTTTCAGACCGCTATTAGAAATATGCAAAAAGCTCTCCGGGAGAAAAAAGATATGACTCAAAACTTTACGAAAGATATCTCTTTTTAGAGGAGATTTATATGGGGATTCCGCGGCCCGGATACTGCCATAACTCCACAAAAGATAAACTGTTTGATTTCTTTTATTTTGTAACTTTCGGAATAAGATTTATCGATTTGTTTGTTTCGATTAACTCTTTTAAAAGGTGATTTCCCTTATTATCCTCTAAACCCCAGCGTTACCCTAACGTTTATATATCTTTTGAACTTTTAATTCTGACAGGATTGAATATCAATACCCCGCAGTGATGCCTTTATTCACTGGTATTATTCCGCCCCTGATAAGGTGCAGTTAAGTTCAGCCCACGGCAGAATGAGAGTAGCGAATGACACCGTGGGTTAGCATATACCCCATTTATTCGGGCTGAAGGCCCAGATAAAAACAGCGATAAATTCATTCCGGACGGGGTACCGGAAGAAAAGTACAGCGCTGAAGGCCCAGATAAAAACAGCGATAAATTCATTTCCCACATCATAATTGATTAGTAATTATAGAGTTGCCCTTTCAGGGCGCAGATAATATCTGCTGTCCCAACCCACGGTGTCATTCGCTACTCTCATTTTGCCGTGGGCTGAACTAAATTGCCCCTTATCAGGGGCGAAACACATAAAAGATATGTATAAACGTTAGAATGTTGCCGGGGTCTAAGATAGGTTAGGTCTACGGCCTGTCATAGATGTGTGTCTGCTATAAACTATAATGAATGAACATTTTCCCCCGCGGTTTTGCAGGAGGCAGTCAGTGGGTCGTTTTTTGTTGCTGCAGTGTTGCAGGAGGCAGTAAACTGGCGTTGACTGCTTCCCGCAAGCCTGCGGCGGGCTTTTATAAGTGCCCGTTCAGTATCAATAAGGCGGTTGATGTTGCTTATTGTATCTATCATAATAGTTTCTATACCGTTTAGCAAAATGAGGGCATTTTGTTTATCTACTAATTCTTTGTAGCATCGTCTACCTGTTTCCGGGCGGATTTAGACCTGCCACTCACAAGAACCTGTTGTTTATCCCGCCGTTCGTGAGTAAGTTTAACGAATTCATCGTTCGCTTTTTTTAGTTCATTTACCCAGCCTTCTAATCCGGTATTTTTTAAGGAAGAGCCGAACTGCTGGTTAAAATCTTCCAGGATATTATGCATAACACCACTTTCTTCTGTATAGGCCAGCCGGGTAAGGTCGCCGTAGTAACTCTTTTTATTAAAAAATCAAATTATGTTTGAATTTCTTATTATAAAATAACCGGTTGCAAGAATATCTGCAACCGGCTGTTAAATCTTAATCAATCAATTTCGCATCCCTTAATAATTCTTCCAGGTAGGTTCCCTGAACTTTATTCAGGGTATGTTTTTCTATTTTAGAGACCCACCAGGGAAGATGTATATCTTCGAGTTTCTTTTGATCGTTCAGATAGTAAATAGAATTTAAAAGTACCCGGACGTCAAAACAGGAACCAAATACTTCGGGTACGCCCCGGTCAATATTCAGTAAAGTATAAACTGCTTCCATGGCTGTTCGTACGGAATATTCAGTTGTAAATACCGTATCCCGTTCCGTTTCCGCGAAGTTGCCTATAAAAGCAAGGTTTTGAGATCCCTGGGGTACAACTAACGGCCGGTCGCCCAGTGCACGGGGCATGAAATAGGAGGTAATGTACGGCATATAGCAGGGAATGGTAGTTGCCGAATAGGTTGCGATCTCTGCTATTTCGGTTTCCGGTACTCCTATATGGAAAAGCCACTCTTCGCATAGTTCTATACCTGTACATTCGGTGATTTTCTTTTTTACATAGTTTCCTGGCTTATCTGAAAACAGGCCATATACCCAAACAATTAGTTCGTTAGGCTTTTGTGTGTGGAAATGAGGTTGGCGGCTGATAGAATACCCTAACAGCCAGTTTGAATCTTTAACCGTAACCGGGCCACTGGTTACTATGGAACCGCTATGGGGATCTTTTTTACTGATCTTTTCAATATAGGGAGTCACTTTGTCGTCGGTCAGTGTGATGCTTCCGGATATCACCCAGCTTGCGGCCGGAATATTCTCACAGAATTTTTCCGGTTTACCAAAGGCCGGGTCTTGTTCTGCCAGATTTTTCCAAAGTTGCCAGCTACCGCCCAATTCGTGTGTTGCAGGGGCTGGGTGTGTATTATCGCCATACGTACTACTTTCCGTAATGGAGCCGTTGGTAACAAATACTAGATCGTTTTCCGTTAAGTCAATACTTTGTTCCTGCCCGTTCGTTACATACTCAATTTTAGTAGCGGTTTTTTATCTCCTCCCGTATTGACTAAAATGTTTTTTACCTGTGTGTTGTAATGAAAATGTACACCCTGGCTTTCCAGATGCTTCACTAACGGCTGAATCAGGGATTCATACTGGTTGTATTTGGTGAAGCGCAGGGAAGACATGTTAGACAATGTACCAACGTGGTGGATAAAACGAAGGATATAACGGCGCATTTCAAGGGCACTTGCCCAGGGTTCGAAGGCAAACATCGTACACCAGTACAACCAGAAATTGGATTTCAGGAAGTCTTCCGAAAATACTTCATTGATTTTTACATCCTGCAATTTTTCTTCGGGAGTTAATGCCAGATGTATTAATTCATCGATTGCTTTATTTGTCAAAGTCAGTTCGCCGTCAGTCGCAAGGCGTTGTCCGCGGTTTTCAATTACGCGGGCTTTCGAAAAGCTGGGATCTTTTTTGTTTAACCGGTAAAATTCATCCAATACGGAAATACCTTCTGTTTCCAGGGAAGGCACCGAGCGGAACAGATCCCATAAAGTTTCAAAATGGTTCTCCATTTCGCGTCCTCCCCGTATGATATATCCTTTTTGTTCGCTCCAGATACCATCCATACTACCCCCGGGAATAGCTAATTCTTCAAAAATATGGATTTTATCACCCTTCATTTGTCCGTCACGGATCATAAAAGTCGCCGCTGCCAGCGAAGCCAGTCCGGCCCCTACCAGATAAGCTGATTTGTTCTCTGCATTGGCCGGTTTCTCCGGCCGGGCAAAAGCCTCGTAATTTCCACTACTGTAATACATAAAAGTTCTCCTCAACAAGTTTTTAGTTTATTAAATAACACGCATTCCACGTATAAAAAATAAACAAGAAGAATGTCTAAAAGTTGCGGAAGTTCTACTACATTTGTCTGGTGAATTAATGAATACAAGATAATAAATGGAACAAAATACGATAGTTTCCCGGCAGCGATATGTTATTCTGGATGCATTAAGAGGGATCGCTTTATTGGGTATTTGCCTGGCTAATTTTCCGGAGTTTTCCCTTTATACCTTTCTGGGTAGTGAGGTTACGGGTGTTATGCCTACGGCAGGTATTGATACGGTTGTGAAATATTTCCAATATATTGTTATTGACGGGAAGTTTTATACCCTGTTTTCGCTGTTGTTTGGTATTGGATTCTCTATTATTTTATCTAAAGGGGAACAGGCTGATTATAACGGGGTGGTTGTTTTTTACCGCCGGATGACTATTCTGTTTTTTATCGGCTGGTTTCATATGTTGTTTCTTTGGGCTGGAGATATTCTGGTATTGTATGCATTTATCGGTTTCTTTCTTCCTTTGTTCAGAAAGATGTCTGATAAAAGGCTACTTATTTGTGCATGTGTACTGTTGCTTATTCCGGTAGCAATGGACGCCTGTGTGGAGTTTCTGGGATGGGATCTGACAGCTCCGGTAGTAAGTGCCACTAACTATTTTCATGGTAAAGCGGGTATTAATGAACAGAATTTTCCGGTCTGGCTGGTAGAGACTCACAGTTATATGGATGTGTTGAAATTCAATCTGGCAGGTTCTTTTATTCGCATGCAGGAATTTATTGAAGGCAACCGTGTTTTCCGTGTACTGGGACTGTTCCTTACCGGTCTGTATATTGGGCGTAAAGGGATTTACAGGGATTTGGAAGGATATAAACCTTTATTGAAAAGGGTGATGAATACCGGTTTTCTGGTTGGTTTTCCGATGTCCCTGCTTTATGCGTGGAGTGCGATGAATTCGCATCCTTTGGGATTAACCGGACATTCGGCTATTTATACCCTCAGTGTCTTTCCGCTAAGCTTTGCTTATATTTCAGCGATTTGCCTGTATTATATTAAAAATCAGGAAAAGAAAGTGTTCCGTTTGTTTGCCGCACCGGGACGTATGGCACTAACCAATTATCTGATGCAATCTGTTTTTGGTATGATTATCTTTTATGGGATTGGATTTCAATTAGGAGCCCGTACGGGATTGGTGTATGTTGAATTGATTGCAGTAGCCGTATTTGCTTTACAGATAATATATAGTAATTTGTGGTTCCGGTATAACCGGTTCGGACCTTTTGAATGGGGGTGGCGTATGCTGACGTATGGAAAATGGTTTAAGTTGACGAAGAATTAACTTTTTTGCTAATAAGCATCACACTTAATAATATAATAATAAGGCCTGCGATCTGTATCCAGCTAACCTGTTCGTTTCCGAAGGTTGTTCCAAAGAATACAGCGACAAACGGGTTTACATAGGCATGAGTTGCCACTTCGGTAGCCGGACGTACTTTGAGAAGCCATATGTAAGCGGAGTAGGCGAGGATAGAACCAAACAGAATAAGGTAGACCAATGATAACCAGGCGGAGGTAGGTATATCGTGCAGATGAATATCCGGAATGTCGCGGGTGATAAACAGGCTTACTAACCAGAACATAGTTCCGGCTGAAAGCATCTGCCAGGCCGACCCGGCAAAAGCATTTGTCTCTTCTTCTGTACAGGAACAGTATTTGGTATATAATGTACCAACCGACCAGGATATACATCCGAAGATAAGTAATAGTATCCCGTATTCTGCATGTGTCTGTTGCTGGTGAGCTATGTTAATTTGTTCGATGTATAGTAACAGGACACCTAAAAAACCGGATATCACTCCTGTGATTTTAGCCGGATTCCTGAAATTCTTTTTCCACATGGGTACATCGAGTGCCATGATCCAGATAGCGGTAGAACTTGCTATAATGGCCACCAGGCTACTGCTAAGATATTGTTGTGCCAGCATAATAACTGCCATATCTATGAATAACAGGATGATGCCGCTGATAGCCGATTTTTTTATCAGGTTCTTTCTGAATACGGGTTCGTTGCGGTAGCGGCATACGGCCAACAGAATCAGTCCGGCTGTTGTGAACCGCAGGGCACCCAGCAAAAAAGGAGGGAAACCATGCAGGGCTACACCTATAAAATAGTAGGTAGAGCCCCACACGATGTATATCAGGAAATAGGCAAACAGGATGCCTGCTATCCGGCTATTTGTTCCCCCGTATGGTGTCATCCGTATAAGTCCCTGATCTTTTCCAGCCCTTTTATCAGGTTTGCACGTTGGGTAGCAATGTTAATACGTATAAAGCCTTCCCCGGCATCGCCGTATAGAGTTCCTTCGTTGATCAGGAGATTTTCTTTATCAAGTAAATTTTCCGCTATTTCTTTGGAGGTCTGTTTCAGTGCTGTGCAATCAACCCAAACCAGATAAGTAGCTTCAAGCGGCAGAATAGGAAGATGCGGCAGATACTTTTTAAAGAATTCTGCCAGGTATTGGTAATTGTCATACAAATATACTTTCAACTCTTCTAGCCATTCTTCTCCTTCGTTGTATGCCGCGATCAAGGCTTCTACGGCAAATGGATTGATCTCGCACACCTCATTTATATTAAGTGCTTTGTCTATTTTTGCTTTTATCGCAGGATCTGCCGATAGTATATTGGCACACTGCAAACCGGCCAGGTTGAAAGTTTTACTGGATGCTGTGCAGGTTACCGAGTTGTAAAGAAATTCCCGGCTTACAGAAGCAAACGGAATATGTGTATGACCGGGATAAACAAGATCGCAATGAATCTCGTCCGAAACAACTATGACATGATTCCGGAGACATATTTCACCTATTTTTTCCAGCTCTTCCTTGTTCCATACCCTTCCGGCCGGGTTATGCGGGCTACACAGCAAGAGTAGTTTAGCCGCGGGATCGGAAGCCTTCTGTTCAAGATCGTCAAAGTCAATGCTGTAAGTACCGTTTTTATAGACCAGTTCGTTGGACACTATTTCGCAACCATTGTTGCGGATAGAGGAGAAGAAACAATTATAAACGGGTGTTTGTACAATCACTTTGTCGCCCGGCTCTGTCAGTGCTTTAATAACAGCCGATAAGGCAGGCACAACTCCTGTTGTAAAGAGTATCCATTCCCTTTCAACAGCAAAGTTGTGCCTCCTGTCAAACCATCCAATTATTGAGTCAAAGTAGCTTTCCGGAACTTTGGTATATCCGAATATCCCATGAGCTACTCGTTTCTGTAGTGCGTCTATGACCGGAAGAGCCGTACGGAAATCCATATCGGCAACCCACATAGGTAATACATTATCTTTTGCTGCTGAATCCCATTTATAGGAATTACTGCCCCGCCGGGGAATTATTTCATCAAAATTATATTTCATCACGCAAAACAGGCATCTTTTTGGGTACGAATATTACAGCCTCCGGGGTTTTTGCAGTTATTGTCGATAATTACTTCGCCAATACTATTTGCCGTAATAAAACCTGCGGTAGGATTCTTAATGCTTACTATACCGTTGTTTATAACAGCCTCAAGCGTGCTGTATTCAAAACAAAGATCGCAGTCTGATGCCAGCGTACAATTTTCCATTACCAGATTGGTGCAATAGCAAAGAGGTTGGGTTCCCGATATTTTGCAGTTCACCAGTTTCAGGTTTTTCGAATGCCAGCCGAGGTATTCGCCGCTTATTTCGGAATCATATACGGTAACGTTCTCTGTTTTCCAGAAAGCATCTTTAGAGTCAAGTTTAGCATTCCGGATCACTACATTTTTGGCATCCTGAAAGGAGTAATTGCCCTGCAGGTAGAATCCGTCAATCTCAATGTTCTGACCGTTCATAAAGATGTAATCTCCACCATAGGCTTTTACATTGCGCATTTTTATATCCCGGCAGTTCCAGATCGTTTCGCCTGCACTGGTAAATTGTACATTTTCAAGATACAAGCCATCTATTTCGCGAAACATTTTAGGGGCTTCCACCCGTGTGTTCAGCATCCGGATATTCTGTGAGTACCATATTGCCGCACGCGAATAAACCGTGAATAAACATTCCTCTATCCATGCATTCTGATTATGCCAGAAGGGGTATTTGCACATAAATTCGCATTTATATGCTTCGATGTTATTACATTCTTTAATCGCCGATTCGCCGGGATAAAATTTTACATTTTCAAGACGCAGGTCATTAGTGGCAAATAAGGATCTTTCTCCCTCAAAAAATGTGTCTTTGATTATTTTCTTCGTTTCTGTCATTGTTCTGTTTACTTGATTATATATCATGGACTTCGTATTTTCCGGAACTAAAATTACTAAATATTTTGGTTAAATCCTGACTTTAATTTCGTTAACAGGATAAAATTGTTGCTAAAAGCGAAAATCTAAAGGCAGAAGAACAAGCGAACCTATTTCCTTATTTGCTATTTTTGATACACTTTTCTTACAAGGATTTTCTTTGGATGAAAGGATTTCCCTGTAATAATAAGCAGTACAGCCGTCAGGATCAATACAATACCTGTACCCAAACGCAACGTGAATATTTCGCCAAAAACAGTGACTCCTATTACCACAGCGGTGAGAGGTTTCAGGGCGCCCATAATTGCAGTAGGAGTAGAGCCTATCGCTTTAACGGCGATAACCATTAATATCAGCGATATAACTGTAGGTACCAATGCCAGCATAGTAGCCCAACCCCACATGGCAGGGGTTGTAAGAAGTTGTATATGGGTATTTGCATTCATAAAAGAATGAAGGATGATAGTAGCTACCCCGAATAACATTACATATAGGGTAAGTTTTATAGCGGATATTTTCAGAGAACTCTTATTCACTATAATAATGTAAAGGGCGTAGGTAAGCGAAGAGACCATGACCAGCAGTACACCTATTGTACTTAGTGAAGTGCCGTCGCCACCCTGGTATAGCATTCCGATACCGCTCAATGCCAGCAAAATAGAGACGGCGGTTATAATCGTTACCTTTTCCTTAAAGAATACAGCCATGATCACCGCCACCATAACCGGATACACAAACAGGATAGTAGAGGCTACCCCGGCGTCCATATAATGAAAACTTGTAAAAAGAGACAGGGAGGAGATTGCAAATAAAACTCCTAAACAGGCTGCGATAGAAAGTTCTTTTTTCGGTACGGTAAACGATTTCTTCTGTACCAGCAGGAATCCGGCCAATATAACTACGGCCAGCCCATAACGGTAAAACAATACGGAATGCGTATTAATTCCCACTTCATAAAGAGATAAAGCCCCTAACGGATTCATCCCATACGTAACAGCAGAAACGATACCGCAAATAAATCCTTTCAGTTTTGTATTCATGAAAAAGCGTACTATTAAAACCGGATGCAAAAGTACACTTTATTTTCATACTTTCTCTTTATTTTATTTTTTGGGCGAGTGTATAGGGGTAGCCAGCGAATGGTCATAATCTATCTTTGAATTTTTTCAATACTTCTTGATGTGTCAAATAAATACCGGCATCCAAATCTTGTAGAGATTTGTCAATACGTTGCAATTTTTCTTCATCAGTGAATATACCCGGACAAATAGATTTTAGTGAGTCCCACTCTTTTGTTTCTATAGTAGAATATGTTTTATCATATGCAATAGCAGGTTCTTTTAATATATCCTTTTGAGACTCTTCGCCGGGTAGGTTGTATTTTTTTCCATATGCTGAATGTTTGGATAATCAATGACACAAAGGTATAAATTCTTTCTGGAGAAGCCATGTAAAATAATTTCTTATAGATATGTTTTAAAACAATTTAGAATAAACTACTATATAGTGGCCTTTTGTGTATATGAAAAATTTTAGTTGGAGAGAATCATGTATCTTTTTTGTTCAGAAGTATAGGGAACGCAGAATTCGCAGATAAACGCCGATGAACGCAGATTTTTTACTGTTTTTCTGCGTTTATCTGTGTATTCTGCATTCCCTATCAGTAATACCTGTCTATCATTTCCCGGTCAGGATTACCGGAGAGATTCCCTGATGGGTAGGAGTTATTTTTTTGATTGTTCCGTCTTCGTTGAATTCCATTTTGTCAATACACACCTCCCGGTGGAATCCCGGCCCGTCGTTCAGGAAGTTTTTATTAATACGGTGGTAAACTATATACCATTCGTCGCGGCCCGGTATCTGTACAACAGAATTGTGTCCCGTACCGTATATTTCATTACCGGGGTCCTGTATAATAACGACCGGATCTTCTGCTACAGTAATGGGCCCCATAGGATAGGTACTTGTACCATAGGCCACATGATAATTGGGCGAACCGGTATCGTCTACAGACCACATAAAATAATACAAGCCGTTCCGGTAAAATACATATAATCCCTCCCGGTAATTATAATCGGCCAGCGTTCCGCCAACAGGAGTAATATCCCGGGTAGTACCGGGTTTGATGGAAACCATATCTTCATTCAATTCGGCTACGGCAGCAAAACAATTTCCCCAGTAAATATAAGGTTTGCCCGAAACCGGATCAACAAACACATCTACATCAATGTTCTGTCCATTTATACCTTCAGGCAATTCATCAATCAATGGTTTACCTAGGTCCGTGAACGGCCCTACCGGCGAATCGGCCATGGCCACGCCAATCTGTTTTTCCCGGCCATTCACCGGATGGCCACTGTAATAAAAGAAATATTTGTACTTTCCGTCAATCATCTTTTCTTCTATCGCAGGAGCCCAGCCATTTCCCGTAGCCCAGGGTACCTGGTCGCTTTTTAAATCCAGAAATATACCTTCGTCCTGCCAGTTTACCAGATCGGCAGATGAATAAACCTTAAAATAATAGCCTCCCCAACCCGGAAAGCCGTCGCTGGTGGGATACAGGTAAAATTTCCCGGTTTGTTGTGAATATAAAATTTCAGGGTCGGCATGAAATCCCGGTACTACCGGATTGTTTCCCTTTTTAGTTTCAGGTTTCTCCGCTAACAGTATAACTTGCGAAACAAATAACAACATAGCAAGAGCTAACAGATTTTTTCTCATAAATTGTTTTATTAAAAGTGTTGTTTTCTATGGAATTTTTATTTGTCAAAGCTAAGATAAAAAATAATTCCGGATGTCGGTAAATACATCAAAAAGGGTATAAAAACCGGTCATTTTGTTTGCCGGAACAGCCAATTCCGTACTTCTTCCAGTTTATAGGCATAATCAAAAGAATTCATGTGCTCGTTTCCTTTTCCGTCTTCAGGTAGAACACTGCCCCGTGTAAATACAATAAAATTAATGTCGTTTCCTTCCGACAGCAGTTCCAGCACTTTTTCTTCCTGCTCTATAGCCGGGAGTTTGGCACTCCATCCGGCTGTGCTTATTTTAGCTCCTTCATTTTCCAATACTTCTTTCAGGGCTGCCATACCTTTGGGGGCTTTTTCATCTCCGGCAGCAACAATATAAAAGAATTTATCGTTGGCAAAACCCTGCATTTTTGATGTGTCCCACTGGCAACCTACAAAAAGGGAGGCTGCAAACAGATCCGGATGAACAATATTAAAATACATCGACATCATTCCTCCCATAGATTGCCCGGTAGTATAGATACGATTGCTATCAATAGAATATTTATCTACGATCGAATGGAGTAAACGGATGGTCATTTCCACTTCATAAGAAGTCGTAAAATTATCATCTACTGTTTTTGTTACATACTGGGGTACAAGTACAAACGAAGGATGTTTTGCCTGGTCATTATCAGAAGCCCATATAACTCCTCCGTATCCCTGTGTGAGGGGTACTTTTACATCTTTATTTACAGTACTGGCATCAGCCATAAACAGTACTAACGGATAGGATTGGTTCTGGTCGTACTCTTCCGGAATAAAAAGGTTGTATGCCATCCTTTCCCCCGTTTCCGGATCATGAAATTCCAGTTGGATAAACTTTTCAACCGTTTCGGCAAGTAATGCCTGCAACACAGGATCATTACTTTTATCCGGCGTTGCGCCACCCCGCTGGTTTTGAGCATTCATTTTACATACCGGCAAAATAAAGCCAGCCAGCAGTATAGCTGTTCCTAACATCCTGATTCCCCATTTATTTCTCATATCTTTGATTATATATTGTTCAACCTGTACTTTTAGACTTTTAAAAAAAGTTTGGTTTAATTCCCGAAGTATAAAAAACGACTCCGGTCAGGGATATAACAGTTTGTTTTTATAAAAAGTTAGTCTTTTCCCGTTACAATTAAATGGCAATCTGTCCTGAAAATAACAAATTGACAATTTGATAATTAAACTTTCTGTGAGTGCGATATTCCGGGATAACTTACAGGTTTGTCCGGAATATCGCCTTCCTGCGGAGTTAAGTTTTTACAGAGTGTTGACAATCCGGATAAACGGGAAACAAATTGTTAGCTATTTTTTATCGCTACCGTTTGTAAAATCAGGAAAAGTTTCTGTATATTCGTTTTTGCCGGAAAAATAATACTTCCGGCTCGTACAACTTAAAACGTCAAATAGATGAAAAAACAGCTGAAAACTCCCTTTTTTATTTCCAGAATACACCTGATTTTAGATTTACAGAATCTCTTTGCTCCGGTTACGCCTACATTTTCCTCCGGTTACGTGTAACGGATGTTCTGGTTACCCCGAAGAAGAGTTACCGGTTACGTGTAACCGGGCCATCCGTTACACGTAACCGGGGTGAAGAGTACACTGCATTTTTCAAAAATATTTCCGGAAAGAGCTTTTTATTTCTCTTGACGCTCAGATTAATTACTGTTTTTATAACAAAAAGTATTTAATAAACAATTAACTGATATCAAAATGCCAACAACTATCTTTGATCCCGATACAG
>JAJQAZ010000114.1 GCA_021203545.1 Tannerellaceae bacterium
GATATATATTTATTTACAGTTTTTATTTCCTTAGGGATTCTCCATATAATTCCACTCTAAGGGAACGATGAACAATTCTATCTAACACTGCATCGGCGACTGTTTTATCCCCTACCCAATCATGCCATTCATTGACTGGTATTTGAGATGTAATAATAGTAGACTTCTTTCCGTATCTGTCTTCTATTACATCCAGCAGGTTCATTCGGGCTATTGCATCAAAAGGCTGCATTCCAAAATCATCCAGGATAAGTAAACCCATTCTCTCTATCTTTTTTAAATCCGTCAGAATAGTTCCTTTGGCTTTTGCAGATTTTAGAAGTCCCATTAATCTTGCTGTATTCGTATAGAAAACCCTCCATCCTTTTTGACATGCTTCATAGCCCAGAGCTGTAGCTAAATAAGTCTTACCTGTACCGGTGCTGCCTGTAATAAATAAATCTTTATGTTCTGTGATAAAAGAGAGCTCTGCTAATCGTTGAACCTGATTTTTATCCAGGCCTCTTTCTACAGAAAAATTGAGATCTTCTATGGATGCTTTATGCCGGAAGTTTGCGTATTTAATGGCTCGTTGTATACTTCTGTTACGTCTATCATCATATTCACTAATTATGAGCCATGAGACAAATTGGTCAATCGTCATGGTCTCTTTTTGTCTTGTCTCCAGACTTATTCTAAAAGCATAATACATTCCCTGCAAACGTAGAGTTGCCATTCTTTCAAGGGTTTCTTTGTTCATTTCCATACGTGTTCCTGTAAGTTGTTTAATATTAATATTCATTGATTGTATAAGTGATTAGCTATAGTATTCTTTTCCCCGGATATTTTTATGGGACGGGGTCGATTTACCTTCTGCTATATCTTCTTCTAATGGTACTTCATCCTGATGATTGATCAGGATACTTTCTATAGCCGGATAATTATATAGACCATAGCTTTCTGCCCACCGGCAAGCATTAATTAATCGTTTTTCTCCGACCCTGCGGGCAAAAGAAAGGATACCTTGCACCGATTTGTATGCTTGTTCAGGATGTGCTTTTTTCTCTATCACTTTAGTGATATATTCTCCTAGATCAGGATGGATAGAGGCAGCCTCCTGGATAAACTTTTCTGCACTCCATTCTGTATAGGCCCGATGGTGGGAGGCCAGGTGATCCTGATCTGTGGTATAACGGAAACGACTATAGGAACGGGCATGTTCTGCTATCTTTTCATATCGGAAGTAAACTTCAACTAAAGTGGAAGTATAAAGTAATTTTACTCTTTTACCTATATGCTTACAGGGAACACTATAATAATGGGCGTCCTCAGAGAGCCTTACATGTCCATTTTTCATAACCGTAACTACACATTGCTTTTTTAACTCATAACGGATGGGATTTAATTTACCTAAAGTCATGCGCTCTATTTCTTCAAATTGGTCACGCCGGCTATAGCTACGGCCAGAGAAAGGTGCATTATTATGTACCTCTAATGCTACCCTTATGGCGGCATTTAAAGTGGCCAGATCATGGAATACGCGTTCTTCCAGGCGTAAATAAATACTGCGATAAATAAGTTTAACGGCTCCCTCTACTAATGCTTTATCACGGGGACGGTAAGCACGGGTAGGAATTATACTACACCCGTAATGGTCTGCAAAATCAGCAAAGTCTTCGTTGATGACTGCTTCATATTTACTACTCTTGGTAACTGCAGCACGAAGATTATCCGGAACAATAACCTGTGGAACTCCTTCGATGTATTGTAGGGTATGTTCACAGGCTAAGATAAGGTCTTCTTTCTTTTGGCTCATTACGGCTTCTACATACATTAACCCACTGCAGGGAAGGATCGCAACAAAAACTTCAACCGAAGTAATTTCACCACTGTTGGGGTCTACTATACTTAGTTTTTTACCTGCAAAATCTATAAATAATTTATCCCCGGCTTTATGCTCCAGGTGCATAACAGCACTGTTGGCTACCTGATGCTTCATTAAATAATCACAAAAACGAGAGCGACTATAGCCTTCCGGATACTTTTCTTTGTACTCACGATAGAGCATCTCACGGGTGACACCTTTGCGTTTGAGACGTTTGCAATAAACAGGTAGAAGTTTTTCTAATTGTGCCTGACGTCCATTGATTACTTCTTCGGGTTTCTCCTAAAGAAGATCTGATAAGTCTTTATCACTAAGCTCTAATAATTCTTCTATATTTAACCCGGATTCTTTTAATCGGATTAAATACTTTTTCACTGTTGTGCGGGACATTTTTAATAAGCCACCAATCATTTTGGTACCTTTCCCCTGGCTATGAAGCCGTAATACTTGTCGTAGCTTGTTCATACTGATTAATTTACCCAGGCATAATGAAGCATCCTTTATTTGTTAATTATGGTTTAAAGAATGCAATTATCCAGCAAACTACATCAATACTTTTTTCCCTTTTTAAAAGGGGCCACTTTCAATAGGATTTAGGGGATCACTTTCGGTAGGAATACCTGACCAGTTTCTTTTGGAATAAAGGGGGTAGTTTCAATAGGATTTTCCAGCTGAAAGAATAATCTAGGAAAATAGCTAATATATACGATGCGATAAAAAAGCGACTGTTCTCTTCTAATATCGTAGTATAAAAAGAAATAACATGCTTTAATATCCCGTAAAATTTCCTATCTTTGAGGGCGATAAAAATCAACCAATGGAAATGAATCGAATCAAAGAAGTTTTGCAAGAAAAATGTTTGACACAAGTTTGGTTGGCTGACCAACTTGGGAAAAGTTTTAAGATTGTCAATGCATATGCATGTAATCGAAAACAACCCAGCATTGAGACTCTTTTCCAGATTGCAAAACTATTGCAGGTGAGTGCAAAAGATTTGATAATTGATACTAATGAGAATAAATGCAAATAATATGATAAAGAACATTATAGAAACAAACGAATCGAAAACTCCGAATAGCAATGAAATGACTGTTTTGCATAAGTATTTTCCTCAATGTTTTACTAATGAAGGATATTTTGATATAGATAGGTTCCAAGATCTCATAAAAGAAAATGTTACTGTTACTGAAGAAGGGTATAACTTAAATTTTCTTGGAAAGAATTATGGGAAACTTTTAGCATCAATAGACACAACTACTGTTATACAACCTGATACCGAACATAATTCCAGACCAGAAAATTTCAATAGCCAGAACATATATGTAAGCGGAGATAATCTTGATGCATTGAAGCATTTGTTAAAATCGTATGCAGGCAAAATTAAGTGCATATATATAGATCCTCCTTATAATACAGGTAGTGATGGCTTTGTATACAATGACAATTTCAGTTTTACAGTAGAAGAACTTTCTGCAAAATTGAGCATCAGTGAAGAACGGGCTGCTAAAATACTCGATCTTACCAAGCGTGGTTCAGCCTCTCATTCCGCATGGCTAATGTTCATGCTTCCTCGACTGCAGCTCGCTAAAGATTGCTTAAGTAACGATGGAGTCATTTTTATTTCTATTGATAATAACGAAATAGCCAATCTAAAACTATTATGCGACTCCGTATTTGGTGAAGAAAATTTCATAGAAATATTTTCATGGGTAAAGACCTCTACTCCACCTTCTCTTTCTACTAAATCTCGAAAAGTAACTGAATACGTTCTTTGCTATGAAAGATTTAGGAATGATTATAAATATTTAGGAGAATTGCTTGATGGAGGTGATCAGCCTCTATTAAATTCAGGAAATAAAGAGAGAACCCTTTGTTTTTCAAAAGAAAAAGTATTCTTTAGTTCTCAAAAGATGAGAGGTCAAATATTACCATACACATCGGAAAGAACTTCTCTTTTAAATGAAATTTATATAAATGACGACGGCTATGCCGACAGGGACATTATTCTTAAGGGTGAATTTAAATGGACGGAAAACAAACTAACAGAAGAAATCGACAAGGGAACAACTTTTATTATAAAAAGTGAACTCTTATCTATTCGTTTTATTCGACAGGGGGAAGGATGGAAGCGTCCTACAAATCATATAAAAGAAGACACATTATTCCCACTAATTAACAAGGTCAATAACGGGGTAGAAACAAATGAGGGGGCTTCTACTGATTTAGAGTCGTTGATGGGGACAAAAATATTCAGTTTCCCGAAGCCACCTTCTTTGATTAAATGTCTCATGAATTTTATCATACAGGACAATGACATTGTTTTGGACTTCTTTTCAGGCTCCGGGACAACTGCGGAAGCTGTAATGCAACATAATGCAAAAGAAGGCCACAATCGAAATGTTAAATATATTTTAGTTCAGTTGCCGGAGAATTTAGATGAAAATTTGAAATCTGCAGATAACCCGGCAAAATAATTATTGAAAATAGTATAAAGCTATTAGATTCAATTGGGAAACCGCATACTCTTGACCAGATTGGTATAGAACGTATAAAACGAGCCGCCAAAAGAATCAAAGAAGAAACAGGGGCAAATATCGATTATGGATTTAAACATTATACTCTGGTAGAGCCGTCAGAAGATACAATTGATAAACTTGCGAGATTTGATCCTAATGGAATCTTTTCCGAAGATAATATACTTACACTTTTCGGAAAAGAAAGTGTCTTAGAAACTTGGCTGGTAAACGATGGTTATGGATTTGGCGTAAAAGTCAACTCAATTTTGCTAGATAAATATACATTTATCATTACGATAAACATCTTTATCTCATCGATGCTTATTTTTCTGAAATGGATATGGTGAGATTGGTTAATAAATTTAATCATGATGCTGGATTCAATCCTGAAAATATTGTAATCTTTGGATACAGTTTCTCTTTCTCAGAGATAGAAATGTTTCGGAAGAACATTCCCGTTTTGAAAGACAGTGAGAAGAATTTAAAACCTAATATGGATATCAGATATTAAGCAGGCGGATTATGGAATTAATACTTCAAACGGGACTTGAACACCAGCAGAAACCCGTGGATGCAATTATTGGGGTTTTTAAAGATATTCATATCGATAGCCCTTCTCAATTCTACGAAAACCCTCGGGTAGACTTGATGGATGAATATATTCTCTCTAATATAAGGGATCAACAAAAATATACTAACCTCCATTCGTCACTTCATAAGACAGCTCAAGTTGAAAATAACTGTCTAAATATTGACATTAAAATGGAAACAGGTACAGGAAAGACATATGTTTATACGCATACTATTTTCGAACTTCATGAAAAGTACGGAATCAATAAATTCATTATTGCCGTCCCGACTTTACCAATTAAAGCAGGCACACAACAATTCCTTCAGGAGGGTTATGTCCAAAAGCACTTTCAAAATACCCGAGGATATAATTCCTCTATTGACTTATGTGTATTAAAGCCAGTGGCAAAAAAGAAAGGCAAAAGTTTTTTCCCTAGTGTCGTAAGAGCTTTTGTCGATGGTTCATGTCAAAACACCAATCGAATTTATGTTTTATTGGTCAATATGCATTTGCTTACAAACGGGAATCTTCTGAGTCGGGACGATTATGATTTTGGTGTACAAGGTTTTTATCGCCCCTTCGATGCAATACGAGCGACTCATCCTTTTGTCATTATAGATGAACCTCATCGTTTTCAACGCGACCAAAAGGCATATGAAAAAATTGTAAAAGAAATTGAACTACAATGTATAATACGATTTGGGGCTACATTCCCAACCACTACTACAGGCAGAGGACGAAACAAAGTTACAAAAACTGATTACTTAAATCTTTTATATGACTTGAATGCTTGCGATTCGTTTAATCAGAATCTAATTAAAGGTGTTGCAAAGGAGCACTTTGAACCCATTTTCTCTAAAAATGAAAAAGTAAAAATAACAAGCATACAGAATAGAGAATCCGTTACCTTCAATCACCGAACTACGACAGGTAGTAGATCATATACTTTACAGAAAGATGACTCTCTTGGCATAATCAGTGAAGAATTATCAGGACTGACTATTACTGGTATCGGGACTGGTAATATTGAATTGTCAAATGGATTAGTAAAATATAAAGGCGAAGAATTTACTGTTGATATATATTCGGAATCCTATCAAGAACAGATGATACGCTTGGCCATTCAGCGTCATTTCGAAACAGAGCGAGAAAACTTTAATCGTAATTGTAAAATAAAAACACTTGCTCTTTTTTTTTATTGACAATATTCAATCTTACCGCGGGAATACTAACGAAAAAGGTTGGCTTAAAGAGATATTTGAAAGGTTACTAATTGAACGCTTAAAATATGAACTAACACAAACTAATACGAAAGAATATGAAAATTATCTTTATGCGAGTTTAAATGATATTTCTGCTTGCCATGCAGGTTATTTTGCACAGGATAACAATGATTCTGACGAAGCTATTGCCAAAGAAGTAGACGAAATACTTCATAATAAAAAGAAATTGTTGTCTTTCCTTAATAAAGATGGGACTCTTAACACATGGCGGTTCTTGTTTTCTAAATGGACACTTAAAGAGGGATGGGATAACCCGAATGTTTTTACTATAACTAAATTACGTTCTAGTGGAAGTGAGAACAGCAAAATACAAGAGGTAGGACGTGGCCTCAGACTACCTGTTGATGAATTTGGGAATCGAATCGCTAATGAAGAATTTTTACTTAACTATATTGTGGATTTCACTGAAGCTGATTTTGCTAATAAATTAGTGGCTCAAATTAACGAGCAGCTACCATCAATGGATGGTTTACAAATAAGTTCAGAAGATTTAATTCGCGTGGCTAAATTAAGAAACATCGATGAGAATGCTTTTATGATAGAACTGCTGCAAAAAGGATATATTGACTTCGATAAGAATATTATAATTGAAAATATAGATGCTCTGTTTGCTGAATATAAAGAATTTAATAATAGTGGGCTAGGCAATAGCAAAATTATTGATAGAAACAAAAAAGTATCAAATAAAATAAAAGTTAGAAAAGCACGATTCGATGAACTTAAAGAACTTTGGGATATTATTAATCGGAAATACGTCATATTTTTCGATCACGAAATAGATTCTTTAATAGAGAAAGACTTACCTCGATTATTTGAATTAGGGGTTTTTGCAGACACTGAAGTAACAAGCCATAAAGAAACAGTCGGAATAGAAAACGGGCAAATACATACTATTGGTGATGCAGGTATTTCCTATTTAATAAAAGGTCGTCAATTACCTTACAATATTTTCCTTAAGCGATTGAACAAAGCAACATCTATTTCTCTTTCTGTTATACATAATTCTATATGTACTTTCGCAAAAGAAAATGTTCTGTTTAAAGAATCTTATATAAATGAATCATCCCTGACACGTATTATTAAAGCATTCGAAGATTGGAAAGCACAAAATATGCAAGGGCGTTTTCATTACAAACAAACAAACTACAGACCTACCGCTACTGCTTTAACAAATCTTGATGGAACGATAAAAGCTGAAGTTGTTCAAGGTAATATTGGAATTCATCTGGGAAAAGGGGATGTTTCCGATAAGTATTTATATGATGCTATTGCTTATGATTCTGAGCTTGAAAAAAGCAATATCAAAACAGTTATATATGAAGTAATTGTTTATGGTAAAATACCCCGTCGGAGTATATCGATACCGACGATAGCTGATAGTACTTATAGCCCTGATTTCATGTATGTAGTAAGAAAATCTAATGGACAAAAGCAACTTAATATTGTTATCGAAACCAAAGATGTTGAGAATAAAATGGCTTTGCGGGGTAATGAGGAAGTGAAAATTAATTGTGCACGGGTATTTTTTGAACAATTAAAACTTGATGGCTATAATGTCGTTTTCAGAGATCAATTGAATAATAAAGGAATGGCAATAATTATATCCGATTTACTCCAAACAAATAGTTAACATCAACAGTTTATACTAGAAAAATAATCCAAAGTTGGTAAACTGAAAATGCAAAATTATTAAATAATAGCTTTGAAACCCTAGCAAAATCTCTTAAAACAGGGCTATAATTTCAGAGAATTGCTATCTATGTATAAAGTTCATTGGTACAATGTAATAGACTGAAAATCGGTGCAGCAATTTCGTGGGTCAAATCATGGGACTACCGTTTTCAGGCTTTACAAAATACTGGTAATCAACGGAAAGTGCAAAGGTTCATTTTCCGTCCATACCGCCAAGAGGGTTGATAATCTATTGATTATCAACCCTCTTTTTGTTTTACACTATTTATTTGTGTTACAAATTACAGATTACGCGTCCTCGCTATGTCGCTGATATGAGTGAAGCTCCTGCTTTATATGAGGCTGGAGCCTCACTTTTAAATAGCGACGTAGCGAGACGCTATGCCGAACAGGAGCCAAAGAACCTGTATAAATCACCTTTGGGAATCTCCTCCCTTTATCACAAAGGTAAAAGAAGTGTAAAATACCAGATTGAACAACTGTAACCTGATAACCGAATTAGCATATTGTTTCTTATTATACAAATATCGTTTATTTATAACTCTATATTTACCGGGGTACAGTGATGCCTGTTTTCTTTTTTCGTTGCAGGTCTTTTTGCCAATCGTCTACGCTCCAGTTTTCCGGATGGGGCTCTATCAGGTGTCTTACCTGATTATAGTAACGGTGTGCTTTCCCTGTCCATGCGTAATAGTTAGTATGGAGGAACATGTTGTGCCAGCGGTGGTCGAGTGGCGGATTAGTCTCATTCTTTTCAAGGAGAACATCGTTTGTTACTCCCGGCCATATATGTTCTACTAATACATAATCGCTATCAATAAGTGGGGCCAGTGCGTCGTAAAACGTTTCGGGCGGCAGGATATGGTAGGCTACCTTTGAATAAATCATCAGGAAGAAGCGTTGATTGGTGTAGAGGTAGTAGCTGTCGTAGTTTTTGGCGTAGTGTTGCAGCCACTTCCAGAAGTTATCGGGTATATCCTGGCTTACTGCGTAGCGGTAAAGGTAGTCGCACCACATGATGTCCATGGATGGGTAATGGGAATCCTGCGACCAGATGGTGTAAAGCAGGTGGTTGTGTTTGTTATATATCTCCCACATAATTTCTGCTACTGCGGCGGTGGTGTTGTAAATTACTGCCAGGAGGAAGGAGCGGAACGCATTACCCAGCCGGAGGGCTTCCGGTTCTTTCCGGGTTTTGGAGAGGGTGACGGCTATTTCACGGTAGACGGTCCATAGTTCCCTGACCTGTTCAAGGGTGAGGCTGTTCAGGACGATGTATCCCCGGTGGTTGATGGTATAGTCTTCGTATTTGTTATGGTCGTTCATGTAGGTTTCCGGCAGGTCGTCCAGTATGTCGTCTTTACCACCTGCCAGTATGTGTTTGGCGTTTTCGAGTATCATGGGGTAGAGTCTGGATGATTTGCGTTCGTACCAGAGCCGGGCTACGGCGCGTGGGCATCTTTCTGCATAGGAGGTGACCAGCTCATCGTTTGCTTCGTCTAATCCTGCTACTAACAGGGCGTAGTGGCATATCCGGTCGTTGGCTTTGCCGCTTTTGAGGATTTTGACAGCCAGGGGTATGGCTTGCCTGTAACTGTTTTCGGCCATCAGGCGCATCCGTGCGAAGGAGGGCCATGTGTCTTGCCCGCCGAACGTTTTTATATAGAGGTACCAGGGGAATGGGTCTGTCCAGCCGTGGTAAAAGGTTACCGGGTCACAGGGCAGGCGGAAGTCGTCGGTATAGTGTCGGTGTTTGCGGATGTTTTTTATCATGAAGTAGTGTAGCCGTGCATCGTAGGGAGTACCGGGATGTTTCCTTTGCCAGGCACTATGAAGCTCGGTTACATAGCTGGTTTCGTGCAGGTATTTTTCAAAAAACATCAGTTCTTTGTAGGAAAGTGGGGTACGGGTGGCGTCTATAAAGCCACCGGGGTATTCTTCGCCTGCTTGGGTTACAAACGGACGGAGTAGTGAATCGTCCGATAGGGGTGGATAATCTGTTTGCTCATCGTCTGTGACGGTTACCCACAGTATTTGCTCATTTTGCAGGATGGCTACCGGGCACAGGATGGGTTTGCCTTTTTGTTCTTCTATGCTGATAAGCATCCGGCCCTCTTTTTTTTGCTGTTGGGGTAAGGTTGAGGAGTATATAGTATTCACTGATTCCTGTATGGAGGCGATAACACGCTGTTGCGGTTTCTATCGTAAACTGTTCTTGCTGAAGCAGCAACCGGGTGAAGGGGAGGGTATATTTCTGCATGGCTGTCTGTTTTTTAGATTAGTTTCTTCTTACAAAGAACGGATTTTTTACGGAAAAAGTAGTATTCTTTTTAAATAAACAATATCCGACAAATTCAACTTATCCTTTCAATAGTTTGATAGATGTAAGGGCATTTTCTTTTTACTAATGCATTTAATTATGCTTACGGTCAGACATGATAAAATTATGCAGGTAAGGGTATTACTGTCTGGTAAAGCAGTTAAATATTATTCAGATAGTTTATTCTGCTCATAATAACCTGCCCCAATTACTTTATACAAAACTCCTCCCAATATAACCAGTCCCAACCCTGTAATATAAGCAGTAGTATAATTGCTCATCTCCGCAATATATCCCCCGGCCAACACTCCAATACCGATTCCCAGATCACCGGAAATATAATAAGAGGAATTAGCTGTTCCCCGTTGATTATGGGTTGCCAGATTCACAAAAACAGCCTGGAATGCTGGAAAGACATACCCATAAGAAATTCCCAGTGTAAAGGCTGATAGATAGAAAGAGTGCGCTGTTTTCAGAAAAATAAACATCCCATAACTAACAATCATCAGGATAATCCCTGTAAATATTACTTTATTTAATTTACCGGCTTTCATTAAGCCGGCAGCCAGCACACGGGAACTAACCAACCCAATAGAAAAAATAGCGAAAAATATACCTGTACCGGTTACAAGTCCGACCTCGTCGGCACCATAAATGGCTACATAAGTAGTCAGAATACCATAGCTAAAAGAAATTAAAGTAAAAATAAAAGCACAAGGTAAACCTTTAACCAGAAAAAACGATCCAAAGAAATGGGTTCCTTATTCTTTTTAATCGGTATAGTGTCTGTTTTTATCATAACAGCACAGATAATTCCCAGCATACCCGCAATCAGGGAAGTCATAAAAACATAGGTGTAATTTTGGAAACTATCAAACAGAAAAAGAGAAGCGGTAGGCCCGGTAGCCATAGCGAGGTTAGTAGAAAGGGCATAATAGCCAATCCCTTCGTTACGCCGGGAGGCAGGCATGACATCTATGGCTACTGTTGAATTGGATATGGTAACCATACCGAATGCCATTCCATGAAGTGCCCGCAGAATAGCAAAAACAAGCAGGGTAGTTGCCAGAATATAGCCTCCGAAAAATGCAACAAAAAGGCAGTAGCAAATAATCAGTAACCATTTACGGGGAAGCGAATCCACCAGATAGTCCCCAAAAGGACGTATAAACAAAGCCGTAATTGTATAGGAAGAAAGAATAATACCTACTAATGATTTCCCTGCGTGAAACTGGTTTAATAAATACAGGGGTAAAATAGGAAGCAACAGATAAAAAGAGAAAAACATCAGGAAACTGCTCAGGAAAGACCAGATATAGGCCGGGGTCAATAATTTATCTTTCATTGTAATACACTTATATTTTAGACAGCAAAGGTAGAGAGAAACAAACTGTCTCTTTTTATCTTTAAATATCATTTTTGTTTGTCTGCCGGAGTCAGGAATTTGCATGTTTTTGTATATGCAAACAGAACAGAGGCTTTATAAATTTGATGATCCGGTATATTATACCTGCTATAACCAGCTTACCTACCGAGAAATAGATGAACCTTTTCACCGGTTAATCCACATAATGGAAGGTTCTCTTCATATCACTATCTCCGGCAAAGAGTATGAAGCACACGCAGGTGAATATATGCTATTAGCCAAAGAAAATCTGGCACGGATAAAAATGGTACCTTCACCCCGGAGTGGTTATTTCAGGTTGATCTGTGTAAACATTTCGGACAAAGCTTTAAAACGATACCTTCAACAAAATACCTATCCGGAGAACAGGCATTATCTACCTGTAACTGTAAAGAAATTGTCAGCCCATAGTTTGTGGGACATTCTGTTTGCAGATTTGAAACTCTCTATCCACAAGAACTATGTATTGGACAGGAATCTGATGAATATGAAATGTCAACAGGCAATTTATGTATTGACTCTTTTAGATAAAGATTTAATATTTTCGTTATTTTATTTCGAGGACTTTCCCAGAAAAGATCTGCGGGAATATATGGAACAAAACTATATGTTTAATGTACCGTTAAAAGTTTTTGCCGAATATTCAGGACGAAGTCTCTCTACTTTCCGAAGGGAATTCGTAAAATTCTTCCATACAACTCCCACCCGGTGACTTCTTTCCAGACGCCTGGAAGAAGCCTACAAAAGATTGGCAACCGGAACAGTAAAGCCTGTAGAGATATACCTGGAACTGGGATTTGAAACGCAGGCTCATTTTAACCGTTGTTTTAAACAGAAATACGGTATACCTCCGGGACAACTTGCAAAAAGCTAAGACAGTCCAGATCTCATTCATAGATATTTGTGTCTGCCAAATCCCTATCCTCCACTTTTAGAAGAAACAGAAACATTTCCAGCGTGTTAATCTATCCCTTTAATAAACTACTGTCCGATGATAGATTCATTTAATTGGCAAATGTTGTTGTAAACTTCATTTTTGGAGTATCTTCTTTAAGTAAGCAACATCCAACAAATTCACTGTCTGAAAATTTCCTTTATAAAATACCGCCCAGTTGTTGAATACACAAGGTAACTCTTTTGCCTGTTGCAGGGTGTTTACCCGGATCAGGGATAGGGGAACGTTATTTATTTCGCAATACTGTTTTATCTTTTCAATGTTTTGATATATGTAGGGGCATTGCATCGTATAATAAATGGTTAATTCTTTATTTTCAATTTTGGGGATTTTCGCATTGGGTGCGAATTTGGGTACTGTTCCGTCAAAAGAAAGAGCAAGCAATTCGTATCCGTTACCGGTGGTATCTACTACCTCAAAGCCGTACTTTTTGGCAAATGACTGGTCAGAGAGCCAGGCTTTCTGTTTTTGTGCACCGAGCATGCAAATGCCGGACTTCCCTTTTTGCCGGGCATCATTCACACAATATTCCAACAGCGATTTTCCGTACCCTTTTCCTTTGTAATTTCCTAACACCCATAAGCAATAGATATAATAATAGTTGTCGCCAACTATGGGAACCCAGGCTGTTTCAAGAGGAGCATATTCAATAAAAACCGTAGCCTTTTCATTTAATTTTCTGAAAACATGACCTTCCTTTAGCCGGTTAGCAAGCCAGGTTCGCTTGGCATCGATACCCGGGTGAGGCTTTTTACTACGGATAATACAGCATACATGTTCATCCGAAAGGTTTTCTGTTGTTAAATTTACGAAAATAGGATCCATAGGTACGATTGCTTTACATTAATCTTTGTTGTATCTCACTATATTTAGTTGGGGTGGATAATAATCCAATCCTTTCAGGTTATCAGTTACATAGAGATTATTTAGTTGATACCAGCTCAGAACCAATTGATGGTCGTTAAAAACAATACAATATTCAGTTTCTTCAGTAATTTCAGTTTCTTCATACGCTAAGAGATATTCGGGATCATATTTTATTTCTCTAAATATCCTTTTGTATAAACAGGTTTTAGTTTCAAACTAAGAAAGTCTCCTTCTTTAATTTCAATTTCGGAGGGGATTCTTCTTGTACCGGTGCAGGTTGATAAAACAAAAAACAGAGAATCCTCCTTTTGTAGTTCTATAATATGTGTACAAAAGAAAGGTATATGGGGATGTCCTCCTGATGTTGTAATTTGATTGACCCGGTATAGCAAAGATGAATCTCTTACAGCTTTATACTGATTTTCTGGGATTATGTTTACTGCTGTCTTACAGGAAGTAAGACTGATTATTGCTATGAAACAGATAAAGGGTAAAACTTTTAACATCACAATTATAATTTGAATGATTCTATCAAAAGTAAAAACATAATTCTATTTATCATTCAAATTTGTCATAAAAAGGAGGTTTCCGTTTTTTTAGTCGGGTGGATTTATTATTTTTGTTTGATAAACTTATACGCTATAGCCATGGAAACAACAATCAACTTTTCGCAGGTTCCTTTCGGTTATGCCATATGCCTGAACCGCGAATGCGTACAGGCCGGTACCTGTTTAAGACAAGTGATAGAACCGGTAGTACCGGCAGATCTTCAACATTGGACTATTATCAGCCCTAAATACCTGGCCTCGCTGGAGGATAATTGCCACCATTACCGGCCTGCTGTTAAAGTACGTTTCGCAAAAGGGTTTATAGGTATTTTACAAAACCTGCCTTATAAACAGATGCAAACGGTTGTTGACTCTCTGAAATCTTATTTTAGCCGGCGAACTTACTTCCGGATTCGTAAGGGTGAACGTTTACTTTCTCCGGTGGAACAGCGAAAGATACTGACGATACTTAAAAACTGTGGGGTATCTCAACCCGGAGAGTTTGATGCCTATATAGAAGAGTATGATTGGTAAGGCGGCATACTTCATCCTTGCAATGACCTCTTTTTGATACTGCAGTGCCTTCGTATTGGCACTCCGGTGCCACCTGCATGGCACTCGAATGCCATTACTATTGGCACTGTAGTGCCACCTGCATGGCACAGCAATGCCTTCGTGGTATTATTTACTACTTCTCAGGTGAAGTATTAGTGGTTGACGGTGAGGATTCTGACCACCGTTGTGTATTTTCCATATAAATGGGTTAACAGCAGTTGATTTTTAACTTTATATTTTTGATAACTTTCCAACTTGCTCTTTTTGCATACATCTTAAATGAAGTATAATTCTTATCTTTATACAATGAAAAAGAGTTTATTGTTTCTGATTCTATTATTAAGTTGTTCATTTGTTTATGGGCAGAAAAAGGTACCTCCTAAAGATGAAATGGTTTCATTTCTGATTGAACATAGTTATTTCAGAGACCCAAATTTTACTCATCAGGAGGCTGCTGATAAAGTATATAATTTATTTAAGTCAATACTTCTGGAAGATAAAAAGGAAACGAGATTCTCCCGTTTTAAGGATGAAGCTTTGGATTTATATTATGAAAATTCAGTCTCTTTATTTGAAGATAGCCCGGATGTTTGGCGGCATGTGATTCGTAAAACATTTTCCCTTTTATCATTAGCTCTTATTGCTGATGAGTTTCGTTATGAGTCTTTTTTAACTGATGCTCTATACTGTTTATCAAATATGGGTGAGGGTAACTATAAAAAAGAAGAAGCAATTGTGAAAGTGACTCATTTATTAATTGCGATAGAATTGGAAGATCCGGAATACCTGATTCAGAATTTATTAACAGAATTGCAGGACGATGTCCCTTTTTTAAAAGAGAAAGTGTGGGATGAGAAATTTATAACCGGTTATATCAGGATGTTTCAAAAGTAGTTTCAACAAAAACAGCAGTAAAAAATGATTTCAGAAAGATTAGCTAAACAGATTGAGTTTATAAAAGAGATTGATAAAGTCAAGTATATTCTGCGGAAAACAAAACTAATTAATAGCGACCGGAACGAAAATGATGCGGAGCATAGCTGGCACCTGGCGTTGATGGCAATTGTTTTAGCCGGACATTCAAATGAACCGGTTGATGTATTGAAAGTTATAAAGATGCTATTGATACATGATCTGGTGGAAATTGACGCAGGAGATACGTTTATTTATGATACGCAGAAAAACCATTCAAATACAGAGGAGGAACGTTTGGCTGCCAACCGTATTTTCGGATTACTACCCAGCGACCAGGCAGAGGAATTCATTGAATTATGGGAAGAGTTCGAAGCAGGGAAGACCCAAGAAGCTAAATTTGCGCGATCCATGGACCGGTTAGAACCCTTGCTTCAAAACTATTCGAATAACGGGGGCACCTGGCGCGAATACGAAATAAGTTACAACACTGTGTACGAAAAGAAAAAGATCGTTCGCGAAGGCTCTGAAACACTCTGGAGTTTTGTGGAAAACTTACTGAATGAAAGCGTAGAGAAAGGATTTTTTAATTCCTGAAACGTTCTGAAAATACCGGGGCGTTCTGTCTGTTGTTACCAGAATAGGCTTTTTGCGAAATTGTATAAGCTGTTTTTCCAGACTGTGAAATCATGTCCGCCGGGTGTTTCATAGTATATATGCTCAACTCCGTTTTGTTTCAGGGTTTGACTGTACTCTTCCGGCCATTCTCCTACTACCTCGTCGTCTTCTCCTTTGACGATCATGATGAGTGTGTTTTCTTTGTATTTGCCGGGAAGTGTAAGGCTTTCTTTTGTGAACAGCCCTTCTTCTGCCGGATAAGGTAAAAGTCCTACCGCAGGGGTGAACGCGCCGATGTAACCAAATTGGTCCGGCAAACTGATCCCTGTATGTAAGGCCGAACGTCCTCCCATAGATAAACCTGCAATAGCTGTGTTTTCACGTCCTGTTTTCACTGCATAATTGGCTTCAATCCATGGTTTCAGGTTATTTTGCATATCCTGCAGGAAGGCGTCGAACTCACGGAAATGTTCAATAGAAAAGAACTCCGGAGGTGTTTCCACGTTTTTATGACGGGCCCTGATGTTAGGGATTACGATAATTGTTTCCGGTATTTTGCCTTCGGCAGCAAGATTCCCTATAATTTCGGCCGGATGTCCGCCCAGCCATTCATTTTCATCTCCTCCAATGCCATGAAGCAGGTATAGAACGGGATATTCCGTTTCCTGATTGTATCCCGGTGGCAGGATAACAATTGCATTTCTTTCATTTTCTGTTGTAGTAGAGTAATAGCTGATTTTGTGCTCTTCTCCGTATAATACTCCGGCCTTCCGGGTATCAAAACCGGGAGGTGTTTCAAAGTTCTCATTTTCCACGGATGTGCTCCGGCCGGTTGCTGTACAACTTACCAGAGCGGTAAGTATGTACAGGATTCCGGAAACTATATATAGGTATCTTTGCATATTAAAGGCGTATATCGTTACCCGATGTTGTATACAATCCGACCAGGCTGCCTGTGAAACCTCCTGCTATATCGGTTGAGAGGATATCACCGGAAACAGTTCCTCCGATATTTACGAAATGATTGTTATCGTACGAGTAGTTAAACCGGTAGTTGTCTCCTTCTGCTACGATCTGTAATCGGACCGGATTGTTTATATCTATCTTTTCGGAAGCAATAAGGATAGAAGAAACCTGTACCTCCGGTCCTCTTCTTTCTCCCTCTGTTCTTTCCAGGACGATGTAATAGTCTTTTCCTTTTTTGGTGATCCCGAATACGTAGTGGAACGATTCGCTCTGGTAGCACACCATACCGGCCAGGTCGTTTTCGGAAGCCGGCTTATAAACAAGTGTAACGGATGCTTCGAATGTTTTATGTTGTTGACGGTAGAAGAGGGTAGAGGTAGGCAATGCCTGTTTCAGATTGGTACCGGATGGAGTTACTTGTAATCCTCTGTTCTTTCCGGCAGAGATAAAGTCCTCCCGCGGACCTCTTATACCAATCCATTTATAATCCAACTCTTTGGTAGCGAAATCGTCCCGGAATGTAAAGTTGCCGCTGGGTATAAATGAATCTTTTCCCGTTTTATTTTCGGTACCCGCAGGCATTTTTAACGTAGGCTTCATCGGAATAAGCCCGTTTTCGAAAACAGGGAATTCGCCACTCCAGTCTACCGGAAGGATAAATGTTTCCCTACCTGTATTTACCCTGCCTTTTTCATTGGGGCGTACTGCCAGAAATACACCATAGTATTTACCATCAGGTCCTTCCACAAGATCCGCATGTCCGGCCCAGTCTACCCGGTTGGGTCTCTCTTCCGGGAAATACCGCTGGGTAAGAATTGGATTACCGGGTGCGGGTGTATAGGGGCCTTTGGGGTTGTCGCTGACGAAGATTACTTCGCTATGCCAGTCGCCTGTTCCTCCTTCGGCACACATCAAATAATATTTTCCGTTTTTCTTATAGATATGGGGCGCCTCTATCCAGATTGGTTTTTGGGAAATATCCACACCGCCGTCTACAATAATCCGGTCGGTTCCGGGAATGATCCGGTCGGTTTCTACATCATATTCCCATACTTTTATCACACAGTGGCCGGTGTAAAGCTCTTTCCCTTCATCCGGGGCATCGTTGTGCACAACATAGGCTTTGCCGTTGTCGTCAAAAAACAGGGAAGGGTCTATTCCGTTAAAATCCAGTTTGATGGGGTCGCTCCAACCCTGGAAGGGGTCTTTTGTTTTTACGACCATATTGCCGATGTCGCCGGCAAACTGGGTGGTAATCATATAGAACGTATCATTGTATTTATTGTACCGGATAGCCGGAGCGTAAATACCGGCCGAAATACCGGTATCCTGTACTTTGAGTTGCGATTTCCGGTCCAGCACATGCCCTATCTGTGTCCAGTTCACCAGATCGGTAGAGTGGAAGATCGGTACACCGGGAAACATGGCGAATGATGAACAAACCAGGAAATAATCGTCGCCTTTGCGTGTAATACTCGGGTCGGGATAACAGCCCTGCAGGATAGGATTGTAAAATTCGCCGGGTTGTAAGGGATACTCATTGTATACTTTATCATTGCCCTGATAGATAAAATCAGTAAATAACGCGGTGTTTTTGGATTTGTTTTTTGCCATTACAACGTTTGGTATTACCAGGCATACACAAGCCAATAGCAGGATGGATTGCCTGCATAGTTGAACAATTCTTTTGATTGGGTACATAGTACTTTAATTTTTATAATTCGGTATATATTTTGTTTTTTATTTATTTTTCAGGATACAGGATGCGATAGTTTCCACTCAGGTGCATATAAGCGAAAAGTTGTAGTAAGCCGTCATAATAGGCATCAAAATAGCCGTCGGAGTAGGGTTCGTTTTTTAAACTCCAGAAGTGATGTATGAATTCAACACTTTCCGGATGTGAACATACAAGAGATGCGGCAGTGGCTCCCGCTACTAACCCGAGAGAGTGCCGTAAGGCCGTATATCCGCCTGCAGGCAGAATTTCATCTACCATGGAACCGTCCATATTGTATTGGTCTACAAATGTTGTAAGTCCTTGCGAATAGAGGAATTTCTGTATTTTATGCCCGTATTCCTGTTGCCACTCCCTGTCCACGCAACTCCATGAATAATCCAGCGCAATATTCATCGGGACCCGCCAGGAGTCGAAACGGAACGCTTCTCCGATCAGTCCCCTGCCTTTTAAGGGGGAACCGTCATAATGCGAATAATCCGGATTCAGGCCTGTAACCGGATGGATGGCAGTATGCAGGTAAGCCCGGCTTTTAGTAGCACATTCCAGCCATAATTCTTCCCGGCCGTCGTTGGCCCACATGGCCCATACTTCATAAAATGCAGGGAGGTGGTAAGAGGGATCTGTAAAAGTAGCTCCCCAGCTATGGGGCACAAAAGTGATAAGTTTGTGTTTTTCGTCAATCAGATTGGTAACTCCCTCTTCTCCTGTCTTGGAGGTCATACAATCTAAAATATACTGTGCCTCTTTCAGATAATGGATACCTGTATCATTCTCCCAGCGGTTGGATGCGAAAATAAGAGCAGTAATATAATACAATTCTCCGTCCGAAGCCGGCCCCTGTGCATTGCGTGTACTGTCTGTAGCACAGCTCCATGCAAAATATCCTTCCCACGGACCTTCCCTGTGCTGCATATATTTTACACTCCAGCGCCAGAGTTTATCAAATATATCTTTCCGGTTGAATTGCACGGCAATCATCATGCCGTACGACATCCCTTCGGTACGGGCATCGTTGTTTTTAATATCTGATATATAGGCCAGCGAGTCGTCAACTTCAAAATAGATTTTATCCGGTCCTTCAAACAGGTTGTAAAAAACCTCTTCCAGCCTTTTATCGATCTCTTCCTGTGTGTAGCCGGCTTCGAGTAACAGGTTTCTGTATTCTCCTGTTTCAAAGGCGCCCTTTTCCCATGGGTATAATTTTTCGCCGGTATTGTTTCCGTTGCAACTTAAAGCGGATAGTATCATACATAATATAATTGTGCTGTGTTTCATGGTGAATGTGTTTGAATGCATCAATATTTGATTTTGCACAAACATATACAGAGTTTTTCAAAGTAATGATAAACCCTGTATCAGGAAGTTTTTTATATGTTACTTATTTGGATTTTATGTTACATATATTTTCGTGTATGTTACATTTGTATTGTATTATTTTGGTTATTAGATGTTTAATGGATTGGACGCTGTGGGGGATATTTTTATTGTTTGGTTCCGGTTTTTAACTGTAATGTGTATATTTGCCGGAACGGAAGATACTGTTTGATTTTTCCGGATATGTTTACAGTAATCTAATACGATGGAAAAAGAGAGTTTACTACTAACCCTGATTCTGTTCCTGTCATTCAGCAAAACAATGGCACAGTCCGGAAAGCTGATTTCGGCTGATAATGAGTTATCAAATAGTTTGATCTACCAGGTTTACCAGGATAAAAGAGATGTTATATGGGTTGCTACGGAAGACGGATTGAACCGGTACGACGGAGCAAAATTTACAATCTATAAACATAATCCGGCGGATACCCTTTCGCTCGGGCATAATTTTGCAAGAGTTCTGTTTGAAGATAGTAACGGGCATTTTTTTATTGGGCTTTGCAAAGGTTTACAACTGTATGATTATGCTACGGATAGTTTTCGTGATATACCGATGTTTACATACCGGGATGAAATCGTCAGGCCACACGTTACATCTATTATCGAAAGAAGAAACGGAGATATACTGATTGGAACTTCCGGAGAGGGTATTTACCAGATTGACCGGAAAAACAAGACCTTAACGGCCAGGCAGATCAATGAAATTGTTCCGAGTATCTTTGTTATTTTTTTGTATGAAGATAAAGAGAATAATCTGTGGATATCTACCGAGGATAAAGGGTTGTACCTATACACACCGGACAGCAAACTCATAGGTTTTTCCCGGCAGGATGATATTGTGTTACATAATATCACCTCTATTTGCGAAGATACATATGAAAATTTGTTAGTGGGTAGCCTCACCAAAGGGGTGTATGGATTTAATAGGGAGACCCTCTCTTTTTATTCTGTTCCTTATCCTGGTGACCCGGCTCTTCCGGTGAAAACGTTCTATGCGGATAGAACTTCGGGCGGGATTTATATCGGTACGGACGGGAAAGGTATAAAAGTTTATGATCCGGAAACCAGGCAGATCGGTGATTGCGAATTGAATGTAACTATTTTCGATCTGGATAAATCCAAGGTTCATACCTTTATGAAAGATAAAGGGGATAATATCTGGATGGGGATTTATCAGAAAGGAGTTTTGTTTCTACCTGCGCAACATTATAAATTCAATTATATAGGGTATAAATCTGTTGTACGTAATAACATTGGTTCGAACTGTATATTATCGTTGCTCGAAGACCGGGAGGGAATCCTTTGGGTAGGTACGGACAATGATGGACTGTATGGAATTGCACCCGGCGGAAAACAGTACGCGCATTTCTTGCCTTCAGGGAATGTGAATGATATACCGGGTACTATTATGAGTATATACGAAGACTCAAACCGCGATTTGTGGGTAGGTTCCTATCTGAACGGCATGGCAAAAGTGAATAAACGGACCGGCGTTTGCCAATATGTAACAGGGCTGACGGATGAAGAGGGTAAACCGGTGGAACGTATATTCGCCCTTATGGAAGATAGGGATAAACAGTTGTGGATCGGAACAATGGGACACGGTCTTTTCAGTATGGACCTGAATACCGGAAAGGTATCCAACCGGAATGTGATGAATACCGGCCGGCCCTGTTGTACGGGAGATAGCCTGGCTAATTATTGGATTGATTGTTTATTCCTGTCGGGTGATAACAAACTGTATATAGGAACCTATGACGGGTTGTCCTGCCTCGATCTGGAAACAAACAGTTATTTGTCTGCTTTCGGGGTACCGGCTTTATTCACAGGTCTGATTGTGTATGCACTTTATGAAGATAAAAACGGAAACATGTGGGCCGGCACATCGGAAGGGTTAATCTGTATAGATAAGGAGTCGGGCGAGAGTGTAGCCTATACAATGGCCGATGGCCTGGCCAGCAATGTGATATGTGCGGTGAAAGGCGATGAAGAGGACTGTTTATGGGTAAGTACACATTACGGAATCTCTAAGTTTGATGTCCGGACCTCTTCGTTTATTAATTATTATGCGAGTGATGGTTTGCAGGGGAATGAATTTGGTAAAAATGCCGCTATTGTTAATTCAAAAGGGCAAATGGTGTTTGGTGGAATTAATGGGATTACCTGGTTTAACCCGGGTGAAATCACGTTCCAGCCAAAGAAAATAGATGTCAGGATCACTGATTTTTATATCCATGATAAGGTAATAAAAAAGGGCAGCAAATCGGGAAAATACACAATCATTGACACTTCTGTTTCCGAAGCGGAAAATTTTCGTCTTTCGCATACCGATAACTCGTTCAGCATTGAGTTTTCGGTTATGAATTTTAGTAATCCGGAACGGATTCTGAACCTGATCAATCAGTTAATGGATATCCGGAAGATTGATAAAGGGATTATGACCCTTAAATTTCAGGAGGTGGATATTATCGCTTTTATGAAAGAACTCTACACTTATTATGAATATCATGCCCAGACCAAACAGATCACTTTTGGTTTGCATACGGAAATAGAATCTCTACCTGTATGGATTGATCCGGGTCATTTTGATAAAATAATTCTGAATGTTTTATCCAATGCTTTTAAATATACCCCGGAGAACGGAAAAGTGGATATTTATCTGACTGATATTAAAAAAGAAAATGAGTATCACAGGGTATCCCGTTACCTGGAAATTGTTATTTCGGACAATGGTATTGGTATTCAGGGAGAGGATAAAAACCGGATTTTTGAACGTTTCTATCAGGTACGGAATCATTATAATAATTCCAGCATTAGTACCGGTATCGGTTTGCATCTGGCCTATTCACTGGTAAAATTACACCACGGTACCATATGGGCGGAAGACAATCCGGAAGGTGGTTCACGCTTTATTATTCATGTTCCGTTAGGTTGCGGCCATTTGCTACCGGAAGAAATGGAGGATAATCCGGAGTTGATCAGATCGTATCCGGCAGAGAGAAAAGAGATGGAAATAGCAGATACCGGAACTAAGAAGGGTAAATCCCGCATCCGGAAGCATATTATTATTGCAGAAGATGATGAAGATATCCGCAGGTATATTTGCAATGAACTGGCAGATGAGTATCATATGCTGGAATGTAATAATGGGAAAGAGGCGTATGCGGCTATCCTGAAAAAAGCGCCGGATTTGGTGATAAGTGATATTATGATGCCGGAAATGGACGGTATTACGCTTTGCCGGAAAATCAAACAAAACATTCATGTCAATCATGTGCCGGTGGTATTATTGACAGCCAGGTCTGGTGAAGATGATAATTTAGAAGGGTTAAGTACGGGTGCCGACGCTTATATTATGAAGCCTTTCCATATGGAGTTGGTGAAGAAAACCATAGAAAATATAATCCGCACCCGTGAACTGCTTCGCAATAGCTATACCGGTAATCAGCAACAGCAGGATAAGGTAGATAAAATACAACTTAAATCGGCTGATGAGAAACTGTTGGAGAAGGTGATGAGAGTAATTAATGATAATATATCCAATCCTGACCTGAGTGTGGAGATGATTGCCGGACAGGTAGGGATCAGCCGGGTACATCTGCACCGCAAACTAAAAGAACTAACCAACCAGACTACACGTGACCTGATAAGAAATGTGCGTTTAAAACAGGCCGCGGATTTACTTGCACATAAAAAATTATCTGTTTCGGAAGTGGCTAATGCAACAGGTTTCAGTAATCTTGCCTATTTTTCAAATTCCTTTAAAGACCTGTACGGTGTATCTCCTACCCACTGGGCGGAAGAGCAACATAAGTAATTGCTGTTTTTTTGATTTGTTTAGGTAATTCGCTATATATCAAAATTATAAATATTGTAGCTTAACGCTGGAATAAAAGATTGTAACATGTTATTCCGGTATGGTAACATGTACACAAATGTTTGTTTCGCTACGTTATTCTAAGGATTACCGATGCTTTAGTTTTGCCTGAAGAAAGTCTGTTACCTAATATATCAGACGGATTTATTAACCTTATTAAATATTAAATAATGAAAAAGTATTTATTAATCTTATCAACTATTTTTTTATGCTCGTTAGCTGCATCAGGGCAGACTAAAAGCATTTACGGTACAGTTGTTTCGGCAACTGACAATGATCCGGTCATCGGTGCATCTGTACAGGTGAAAGGGATGTCCGGAGGTACTATTACGGATATAGATGGAAACTTCTCTCTGGAAGTGAATCCCAATGCCACATTAATTATTTCATACATAGGATTTCATACGATGGAAATACCTGTTAATAACCAAACGGCCCTGACTATAACTCTTAGGGAAGACATTCAGGCGTTGGATGATGTTGTTGTTATTGGCTACGGTACCCAGAAAAAAGAAGACCTTTCTTCATCTATTGCCGTATTATCGGTTAAAGATCTTTCAAAGGTTCCGGGCGGATTACAGGCAGGTTTGCAAAGTTCGGTACCGGGGGTACAGATTACAAACGGCAGAATTCGCATACGTGGAGTTGGTTCTATCAACAATACGGATCCTTTGTATGTCGTGGACGGGATGATCGGGGGTGCTGTGCCTGATGAAAGCAACATCGGCAGTATCCAGGTGCTGAAAGACGCCGCTTCCTGTGCGATTTATGGTGCCCGGGGTGCAAACGGTGTTATACTTATTACAACCAAACGCGGTAATCCGGGCGGTGTAAAGATCAATTACGAAGGTTATGCCGGTATCAAAGGGTTATCTAATAATGTAGAGATGTTGAACGGGCAGGAACTTGCCGAACTGATTAACGAAGCCATGTACAACGTAAACCCTTCCCGTACCGATTACTTGGAAGCGTTATCTAATCCGGCGGCTATCGGCGAAGGATATAATATGTTTAACGCTTTGAAACGAACCGGAAATTATCAGAAGCACAATTTATCTATTACAGGAGGGTCAGAAAATGCCAATTTCCGTATCAATGGGATTTACTCCAACGACAAACCTATCTTTATAAAAGAAGATTACAATAATTATGGCGTGCAGTTTATTTCGGATTACAGAAAAGGCCGGCTCAAATTCGGGGAAACCGTACTGATCAGCCGCAATATGCATGACTGGAGCGATAAGAACCTGCTGATTGCTCAAAAATGGTCTCCCACCATTCCGCTATACGATGCGGAAAGCTCCACCGGCTTTGCCGGGGCAGGCAACGGAACCGATTGTGCCAATTCACTGGCTGAAGCTCATATGAACTGGAATAAGAGCGAAGCTACTTCTATCAATGGTAACCTGTGGGCAAGCTTCGATATAATTGACGGGCTAACCTACAAATTCAACATGGGAGTAGATATGTACAGGTATATGCAACAGGGATACATCGCCGATTATACAATTCCTTATCAAAATCATACGCCCGACGAATATACCATATCCAGCAATAAAAGTAACCGTTTTCTGTATGAAAACACGTTGTCGTATGATAAAATTGTAGGAAAACATAATATCAGTGCTCTTTTCGGTGTGACCTCCGAAGAAACCCGGAGCCTGGGAATGAATGCAGGTGCGCGGGCTATGCCAAGCCCGGATATATTGATTCTGGGGGCTACACAGGATGATAATTCCAAAGTAATAGGTTCATCTGTCGGGCAATCGGCTATGTTTTCGATTCTTGCCCGTATCAATTATAGCTATGCAAGTAAATATATGCTGACAGCCAACTTCCGCCGGGACGGTTCTTCTAACTTCAGTAAGAAACACCGGTATGGGAATTTCCCTTCGTTTTCAGCCGCATGGCGTATCAGCCAGGAAGAATTTATGAAAGACCTGACTTTTATCAGTGACCTGAAGCTGCGGGGTAGCTGGGGGATTCTGGGGAACTCGCTCATCAATCCCTATCAATACCAGAGTACGGTTACTTTTAATAATATGTGGTATTATCTGAATGATGATAAAGTAGCCGGTGCCCTTCCGTTAACTCCTGCCAATCCGGACGTAAAATGGGAAAGCCAGTACTCTACCGATATAGGTATAGATCTTTCCCTGTTTGATAACCGGCTTTCTTTTGTGATCGATTATTATAATAAGACAACAAAAGATATGCTGGTACAGGTTCCTATTTCGTATGCAGCCGGATACCTCGATAATTTCCCGACCCTGAATGCCGGAAGTATCCGGAACAGGGGATTTGAATTTGCTGTGACTTACCGCAAAACAACCGGAAAACTAAATTATTCGGCAACTGCTAATCTTTCTACTGTAAACAATAAAGTGATAGATCTGGGTAATAGCGGTGAAATTTTTGCTGCGGAAGGTATTTCGCGGACCGTTGTAGGAGGATCAATCGGTCAGTTCTGGGGATACGTTACTGACGGGCTTTATACCACACAGGCACAACTGGATGCCGATAAGGCATTTGCCCCCAATGCGGAACTGGGTGATATCCGGTTCAAAAATCTCAACGGAGATGATGTATTAAATGATGAGGACAAAGCCTTTATCGGTAATCCGATACCTAAAATTACTTATGGGCTAAGTATTGACTTCAGTTACGAAGCCCCCTGCGGAACATTCGACCTGGCTATGATGTGGCAGGGATCGCAGGGTAACGATATTTACAATAATACCCGCTACTTCGGCGAAGGAATGTACCATTACTATAATAATTTTGCGACCACGAAAGACCGCTACCGCGCGGAAGACCTGACATTTGTGAATCCGGTTTCGGGAGTAACTACTTTTTATCCCAAAAATACGGATACGGATATGCCAAGGGCAGCTTTGGGTGATCCGAACCAGAATATGAGACAGTCAGACCGGTATGTTAAAAATGGTTCCTACCTGCGTCTGAAAGCTTTAACCATTGGTTATACTTTACCTAAATCCATTACACAGAAATTGCATATTGATTACCTCCGGGTATTTGTAGGAGCGAAGAACCTGCTGACCTTTACAAAATATTCCGGTTTCGACCCGGAAGTGGGCGACCAGGATAGATGGAGTGGTAAAAATCTTAGTAGAGGTATTGACGGTCTGACTTCATGGGACCCGACTTTCCCGAATTCAAAGGAAGGCTTTGCCGGTATACAACTTACATTTTAATTATTCAACTATTAAACAGTATTACGATGAAAAAAATAACACAATATAGTTTGTTGCTTCTTTCGGCCATAACCATTTCGGGCTGTATGCCTAATATGGATCTGAATAACCCGGAAGAGATATCGGTGGAAACCTATTATAAAACAGCAGCCCAATTAGAAACAGCCGTAATTCCTGCTTATCAGGCTCTGATTGGTAAAGGACAGGGTACCTATTCGCGTTGCGGATACTTCAACATGCTGGCCCCCGGGGATGATTTCGATAATACATTCAAATGGCCGGATATGTATCATCTACTTACAATACACCTGCCAGCAATGGCGAAATAACAGCAGGCTGGAAAGATCATTTTAACGGTGTACATGCTGCCAATACAGCCATAGAAGCGATTCTGAATTTTGAGGGAGAAATAACCGCCAGCCATAAAGATAGACTTTTAGGGGAAGCTTATTTTTTAAGAGCTCTTCATTATATGCATTTAGGTATGATGTACGGCGAAACCGTACCTTTGATAGAAAAGCCCGTAAAGGAGTCGGCTGATTATTTTCCGGCAAATGCGGAACCTGGAAAAGTATATGAGTTAATTATAAACGATTTTGCCAAGGCGGCTGACCTTCTTCCCCTGCGAAGTGAATTGTATTCGAATCCCGCGGATAGGGGCCGGGCTACCAAAGGGGCTGCACAGGCTTATCTGGCAAAAGCCTATATGTACAGGCCGATTCTGGAACTTGGTAAAGAAGCGGAATTTGAAAAAGCAGCGGCAGAACTCAAAAAAGTAATTGATAGCCGTGAGTATGAACTTATGGATAATTTCAGGGCTAATTCGTTAGGCGGATTAAAATCTGAATTTGAAAACAATAAAGAATCATTATTCGAACTTCAAATGGTAAACGGGCCTTCCTGGCTGGGCGACGATCAATCCTGTTCGTGGAGATGGCAGGAAATCGGTGTTCCTGACGGGACAGGAGACTCGTGGTGGAATCTGGCTCCCAACCAAAAAACATACAATGAATTTGAACCGGGTGATCCCCGCAAATTTATGACACTCTGGTGTCCGGACGGTGCACATTTTACCCAATTAGACGGTTCGGTAGTAGACTGGAATTATATGCTGGCGAATCTGCCCTCGGATAAACACCTGTTTGGTACACGTAAATATTGTCCCGATGAACAGATTGGAGATATTGATGATGATATTAATGACAGATTACTCCGGTATGCGGATGTATTATTACTCTATGCCGAATGTTTGAGCGAAACCGGTAATGATGCCAAAGCAATAACCGACCCAACGGGCCCTAAATACTATATACAAATGGTACGTGATAGAGCCAATAATATTGTACCGACCGAACAACCTCATTTGTGGTATCAGAGTTCGCCGGGAACACTACCTGATGTAGACCGGTTGCTGGCGCAAAATGTAACGATCAATGATATTCCTATGAACAGTATTAAGAATATTATCCAGCATGAACGGTATGTAGAACTATGCGGTGAATATCAACGTTATTTTGACCTGCTACGTTGGGGAATGGCCGATTCAAAATGGCTTGGATTATTAGAGGCGAAAGGCTGGACCCGGAAAGCCATGTATTATCCGTTTCCACAGGAAGAACTGGATTACAATAAAAACCTGAAAGGGAATTCAATGAACTAAAGAAAAAAGAGTATGTGCGGAAGTGTGAAAACTTCCCTATGGAAACTAAAAAGCCGTTCCGGATAAATAAGGAGCGGCTTTTGCCGTGTCAGAGCGGGATAATCTCAAAAAAGTAACATACACACAAACATTTGTTTCATAAAAAAAACACCCATACCTATCTATCTGTTAGCTTTGCTATCAAACAATACAAAAATAGGAAATGAAGCATGGAAATACTGTTTACGCCAAAGGCGATGATCAAACAGACTGCTGAATTCCATACTTACTATTCAACTAATTTTATCGTATGAAAACAAACATTTTAAACTCCGGAATCGCAGGGCTTATACTCATGATTCTATTGCCCATACAAAGTTTTTCGCAGGGAAAACCTTCATCAACTAATATTGGTGATATCCAATACCCTATGATTAACCAGGATAAAACAGTAACTTTCAGAGTACAAACATCTGCTGAAACACAAAATGTACAGGTTGTCCTGGACCGGCCATACGACATGCAGAATATAGCAGCAGGCCTCTGGGAATATACTTCCTCACCGCAGGACCCCGGATTCCATTATTACTCTTTAAAAACCGGTGGACTGCATGTTGCCGACCCTGCTACCTATACCTATTTCGGCATGAGCCGCCAGGCAAGCGCGTTTGAAGTGCCGGAAGAGGGAGTCAGCTATTATTTACCTCAAAAAGACGTGCCACAGGGGGCTTTGCGTTCGCGCCGTTTTTACTCTGCAGTTTGTGGACAGTGGCGGAGAATGTATGTATATACTCCTCCCGGATACGAAGAGAACCCTGCCGCCCGCTATCCTGTACTGTATTTACAGCATGGGGGAGGTGAAGACGAACGTGGCTGGCCCAACCAGGGAAAAGTGAATATCATCATGGATAATCTCATAGCAGCAGGCAAAGCACAGCCCATGATAATCGTTATGAACTCCGGCTATGCGGTATATGCCGGCACCGAATACCCTGTTCAAATACCCAATGCCCGCTCTTCCGTAGAGGCTTTTGTGGCTTTTGAAGACATGCTTATAAAAGATGTAATTCCTTTAGTAGACCAAACCTACCGCACGATACCTCACAAAAATGCCCGTGCCATGGCCGGTCTTTCGTGGGGCGGACGGCAAACTTTCGAAACGGTGTTTAATCATATGGATCTCTTTTCGTATGTGGCCTCATTCAGCGGAGCCTTACCGGTTGATGAAAGTACTGGTATAGAAACGCTATACAAAGGTGTTTTCCAGGACGTGGATAAAATAAACCGGGAGTTAAAACTCATCTGGCTGGGTACCGGAGAAACCGAAAGTAAAACCACCCAACATATGTACGTAGCACTCAATGAAAAAGGAATCAAAAACCTTCACTTCTACGAATCGCCCGGTACAGGGCACGAATGGCTCACATGGCGCCGTTGTCTGCATCAGTTTACCCCTTTATTATTCAAACACGATTCCTGTTTCACACAAGCGGAGTGCAGATCTTTATACGTGGCAGAGGGTGATAGCCAGTCGCCTTCCCCTATAAACCAGCCTGTTCCGGCAGCAACAAACATTCCGGGAATCCGGTACCCGGTGATAAATCCGGATTTGTCTGTTACTTTACAGGTAAATGCCCCGGAAGCTAAACGGGTGACGTTGGATATGCTGGAAAAGTATCAAATGAAAAAGAACGCGGATAATATATGGGAAGTGACGACTAAGCCACAGGTACCCGGATTTCATTATTATTTTATCGAAATTGACGGTTTATATGTTTCTGATCCTTCCAGCGAATTCTTTTATGGCTGTGGTAAAATGGCAAGCGGAATAGAAATACCGGAAGAGGGTACTACTTTTTATCTGCCCCAACACGTACCACAGGGAGAAATCCGGACACAATTATATTATTCGGATATAACACAGAGCTGGAGACAGTGTTTTGTGTATACGCCACCCAGCTATGAAGAAGATACCAACAAAAATTATCCGGTTCTGTATTTGCAGCACGGAGGAGGTGAAGATGAAACCAGCTGGTCCAATCAGGGCAAAGCAGACTATATTATGAACAATCTGATCGCAGCGAAAAATGCTGTTCCTATGCTTGTTGTAATGGATAGGGGATATGCTGTTGATCCGTCAAAAAACGAGAAGAACAACAGGGAATGTTCCGGTTTGACACCTTTTCGGATGTAGTAACACAGGAGTTGGTTCCTTTTATTGATTCCAATTACCGGACCTTGGCCAACCGGGAGAACCGTGCGATAGCAGGATTATCTATGGGAGGATTTCAGGCATGGCAAATTGACCTGAATCATACCGGTATGTTTTCGGCTATCGGAGGATTCAGTGGAGGCGGCAGCATACCACAGGGTGGGCAGGAAACTGCGTACACTACTTTACTGCAGGACCCGGAGACATTGAATAAAACAATGGAGATACTTTACCTGAGTATCGGGACTGAAGAGTCCAAACAGTTTTACGAAACGGTAAACGGATTTCACCGACAACTTACAGAAGCCGGTATTAAACATGTATATTATGAATCGCCCGGTACAGACCATGAATGGCAAACCTGGCGCCGTTCGCTTCATCAGTTTGCACAACTATTATTCAAATAAAAATAAAATGAAACAGAACATCCTGCTTATCATCCTGCTTATCCTGCTAATGGGATGCGCAACAAAAACTTCGCAAAATCAGCCTCCGGCAGAAGAAACCTACCTCTTCCTGTGTCTGGGACAATCCAATATGGAAGGCCATGCCGCCATAGAACCGGAAGATACAATAGCAGTAGATCCACGATTCATGGTGCTACAAGCTGTAGATTGTCCCGGAACCGGACGGCAAATGGGCAATTGGTATACTGCCATCCCACCTTTAGTACGCTGTAATACCGGACTAAGCCCCGCCGACTATTTCGGAAGAACTATGGCTGCACAACTACCTTCGCATATAAAAACAGGTATACTGAACGTATCGATAGGTGGATGCAAAATCGAACTATTCGACAAAGAAAACTATGAATCGTATGTAGAAACTTCGCCCGACTGGCTCAAAAATATTGTGAACGAATACGACGGAAATCCCTACCAAAGATTAGTGGATCTGGCTAACCGGGCACAAACCGAAGGAGCCATCATAAAAGGCATACTACTACATCAGGGCGAATCGAACACCGGCGATAAAGAATGGCCCAGCAAAGTAAAAACAGTATACAACAACCTGCTGGCCGATCTTAGCTTACCGCCTAACTCCATACCCCTGCTGGCAGGAGAAGTTGTAAACGAGGATCAGGAAGGCGTTTGCGCCTCTATGAACCCAATCATCCAAACTTTGCCTCAGGTAATCCCTAACGCTCACATCATATCCTCTGCCGGATGCCAGGCAGCCTCTGATAATCTCCATTTCAGTGCCGCCGGATACCGCGAACTCGGAAAACGTTATGCCAACCAAATGCTAACCCTACTGGGTACACCCCAGGCGGATACATTCCGGCAAACAGGCAACCCTCTGATAAAAAATAAATTCACTGCAGACCCCGCACCGATGGTACACGCGGAAACACTCTACCTTTATGTAGGCCACGACGAATACTACGAAGGACAAGACACCGCCTCGGGAGGGAGAGAGTTCAACATCACCGAATGGCTCTGCTACTCAACCACCGACATGCAAACATGGACTGATCACGGGTCTGTACTTAAACCCACTGACTATGAATGGGGTATAGGCGAAGCATGGGCTTCACAGGTAATAGAAAAAGACGGGAAATTTTACTTCTATAACACTGTACAGGCAGGCGAGCCCTATAACAGTAAAACCATAGGCGTGTCTGTAGCCGACACACCCACCGGCCCCTTTAAAGATGCCATCGGAAAACCACTAATCACGGATGATATGACACCCAACGGTCCCCGCGGCTGGTGGAACGATATAGATCCGACTGTATTTATTGACAACGACGGTACACCGTGGATGAGCTGGGGCAATGACACATGCTTCATCGTAAAATTAAAACCTAATATGACAGAACTGGCCGGGCCCATACACACAATTGATACCCCTGAATTTGCAGAAGGTCCATGGCTTCATAAACACAATGGCCTCTACTACCTCACGTACGCTTCACACCTGGGAACCTACAGCAACGAAATGATAGCTTATGCCACAGCCCCATCCATAGAAGGTCCGTGGACTTATCGCGGAGTGCTGACCGGAGCTGCCGAAAATAGCTTCACCATCCATCCGGGAATCATTGAGTTTAAAAATCAATGGTACCTTTTCTATCACAACGCAGCGCTCACAATAAACGGCAGACCGGGAGCTATCGGCCGCCGGGCAGTCTGTGTAGACTACCTCTACTACAACCCCGACGGAACAATGGTATATGTAGAACAAACCAAAGAAGGCATAACGGTACCCCCGAAGAATAACAAACAAATAGAACAAATAATCAATCCCTATCCTGAACCAGAAAAACAAATAGGAAATATACAACCGATAGAAAATAAATAGATAAATAATTATACCAATATGAAACATAACGTATTACTGACCATTAGTATGCTGATTTTACTATCCGGTACAGGCCGCTTACAGGCACAAAAAGCCCATAATCCTGTAATTTGGGCCGACGTACCCGATATGTCTATGATCAGGGTAGGGGATACTTACTATATGAGCAGTACCACCATGCACATGAACCCCGGCGTACCCATCATGAAATCAAAAAACCTTGTAGATTGGGAAATAGCAAGCTATGCATACGAAACACTCGGCACCCTTGATGCCTACGAATTACAAAACGGACAGGATGCTTACGGCGGAGGAACATGGGCCAGCAGCCTGCGTTATCACAACGGAACATACTATGTATCCACCTTCTCTAACAACAGCCGTAAAAACTACATATTCTCTACCAAAGATCCCGAAAAAACACCCTGGGAAATGACAACCTTTGAACCCATGGTGCACGATCATTCACTTTTCTTTGACGACGATGGAAAAACTTATATTATCAGTTGTGGTGGAAACGTAGGGATCCGTGAAATGAAACAAGACCTCAGTGGGATTAAAGACACAGAAAATAAAATAGTAATTGAAGACGCTGATGCGATCACGGGAAAAGAGAGAATGCTCCCGGCCGAAGGTGCCCAGATGTTCAAAGTAAACGGAAAATATTATTTATTTCTTATTACATGGCCTAAAAACAGTATGCATACTGTACTTGTGTACCGTGCCAGTCATATTATGGGGCCTTATGAAGGACGTGTAGTACTTGAGGATAAGGGAATTGCGCAGGGAGGTTTTATTGATACGCCTGACGGAAAATGGTATGGCTATTTCTTCGGCGACCGCGGGGCCGTAGGACGCATCCCCTACATTGTACCTATGCGTTGGGAAGATGAATGGCCTGTATTTGGTGAAAACGGAGTCGTGCCTGATGTATTGGATATCCCCGCCCGGCAACCGGCTGTTCCGGCTATTGTGGCATCCGACGAGTTTACAAGGAATCCAGGCGATCGTGATCTGCCTTTAGTATGGCAATGGAATCATAATCCAGATAATAAATACTGGTCTGTTAGCGAACGCCCGGGTTATCTTCGTTTGAAAACCTTCCGGTTAGATAACTCTTTTCCCACAGCAAAGAATACGTTAACACAACGAACTTTTGGCCCGGAATGTTCCGGCGAAATAGCGATCGACATAAGTGCCATGAAAGAGGGCGACTATGCCGGTCTGGGCCTTTTGCAACAAAAATATGGTGTAGTAGGTGTGAAAAAAGAGGCCGGCCGGTTCTATATTTTTTCCGGCAATGCACAGAGTAGTGATGCTCGTAATGAAAACTACGAAGAGCAGGAAAGTGTACCTGTATAGGTAGGAAAAGTATGGTTAAAAGCCGAAGCTGATTTCAGGGATCAGACTGATATTGCTACTTTTTATTACAGTATAGATGGAACCGACTGGAAAGAAATAGGGAGCCCTTTAAAAATGGAGTACACTTTATCTCATTTTATGGGTTACCGCTTCGCTCTCTTTAATTATGCGACAAAACAAACCGGAGGTTATGTGGACTTTGATTATTTCAGAGTAGCGGCTTCGCAAACTGTCCGGTAAGAAACTGATATTTTGTTTGATTACAAGTACAAATATTGTACTTTTACCGGATATTAGAATAAGCAACCCGGAGAATGGAAACAGAAAAAATATTTAAAACCAAAAGTGGCTTTTGCCATGTCTTACCCGCTAAAATTGTGTTGACAAGAGACGGGATTGTTGGAAATCTTTCGGAAATAGTAGTCGGTAATAATATAAAGCGTATACAAATGACCTATAGCATACTGGCTGTTTTCCTTGTTTATTTTGCTTATAAAACCTATCTGACCGGAGGTGTTATTGAACTTATCCTCTCTTTTGGATTGGCCTCGTATCTGGTATCCGGTGTTATAAATAGTCAGACCCTGTCCGCAACACCTGTTATCGACAGGGATAAAATAAAACTTGTTCAATTTAAAAAAAGGAATCAATGGAATAACCCGTTCCCGCTTTGAAATATTGTTTGAAGATACAGACGGAAAACTAAAAAAGCGGCTGATCATGCTACCCGGTTCTTTGAATAACGGCTCCTACGCAACAGCGCTGGCTGTGAAAATAATGAAAGAAGAGGGGCTGTTGTGATTGTAGATTTCTACCTGGTTACCATGTTATCCGATATGTTTTTATTTCGAAAGCCTTCATCGGAACAATTAACTGTTTACCGGATAAATCCGGGGTATTGGGTAGGAGATTATTATATAAATCAATTTCAGATACCGTAACCGGAGCAGAGTTGAAATCAATAATTTTATCACCTTCTTCTCCTTCATTATATATACGTAACACCATATCCTCTCCATCGTAATACATCGCTGAAATAATCAATCCTTTGTTCCGGCAATTCAAAAGAGAGCGGGCTAACGGTCTGTCTGTGTATATTACAAGCAGGGGTTCATTTCTGTATTCATTTTCAGAAGAGATATCCGCTTCATGCCATACATCCGTATGAGGCAAAAGGGAGTATTTTATATGAGTCTCTTCCTCTACTGTATAGTCCCGGCTCCATAATCCGTTTCCGGCATATTGTACCGTTAATCCTAACGGATAATCCTCTCCGTGCAGATAAGAAGTGGTATGGTCGGTAAAGAGAGTCATCCCCCGGTTCTCTGTTTCGTCATAACAGTCTACCCAATGTAAAATAACATTGTTTTTGATACTATCCCAGCGATTAAAGAAAGTATGGGTAAGATGTGATTTGCACACATCAAAGGGGGCGTTTTTATAGATTGTTTGCCGGGCCTGGTTAATTGGAAACAGGAGATGAAGTTTATAACGGTCATCATAAAACCCTTTCCGTACTTCCTGCCATTTACTTTCTTCTTTATATTCTCCTATCCGGGGATTGCCTGACCAGTGAATACTGGTTTCCATATCTATCCGGGCATTTTCTTCCACAAGGGTTATATATTGTGTAAACGGATATTTGCCTATAAATCCTTTTATTTTTAGCCGTTTCATCCATATACCATCTGTCTCTATACTAACTGTGGCTGGGGTGGAAGAAGAGGAAATAAAACCTCCCTCTTCATAAAAGTGGCCCCGTAACTCATTAAAACCATAAGAGGGGTTCCTATCTACCCATTCCTTGTTTTCAATTTTATTATATAGGGAACGGATCATACCTCCGTGTTCTCTATCGATATCTATTCTATATTGATTATTTTCTATACGGACACATCCATCCGGAAGGGTTGTATATCCGGATTTTTCTTTCTTTTTTCTCTTTTTGCCTGTTTCTAAGCTATAGGATACAGCTCCCAGCGGAGGGACGGTAGCCTGAAAGCAGAATTTCCCGTCCGGTAATAGCTGATGAGGTACAGCCTTTCCGTAGCGATCATTTATCTGCAGATTTTCACCGTGTAAATAAAGGGGAATTGTATCCGTAATCAGCTCTTTCCTCTCTTTTAGTGTCGTATTATAGATCGTAAGATAAGTCTTTTCTCGGGTATGTGGTGCTAAAATAATGTCACAGATCGAATCGCTTTGGGTAGTATATAAACATACATTCTCCGCCCATGTGCGGCCCGTACTTCCCATTTGATTATAGGGTACAATCCAGCAATCATGATGTTGCGAAAGTAATAGTCCACGCCATGCCTGGTCCAGTATATTCTGTGGGTAAGGGGTTCCGTCGAAGTATTTCCGGAGGGCAGCTATTTTTTCCGTTTGTATCAGTTTGTTTTCTGTTTTTCTTATCTGTTGTGCTAACTGCTGTAATATTTGGCTACCCCACATCAGGCTTACCTGTATATCTTCCTGGGATAGGTGCCACTGTGGTACATTCTGTCTGTTCGCAACAGTGTCTAAATAAGATGTCCACAGTGTGTACTTACTGGATATTTGTTCCGGATTTCCTATCCATGGTCCATTTTTCCAGCCGGCATCCTGATAGCACATGCCGATAGGATTCATAATACCTGCATCGAAGGCTGTTCTCCGGTATTTTTCCTGATTGTTCCAGGCAATAGTCTGCCAGGTAGAATTTTCTTCCAGTTCTTCTGTCTCGTACCGCGGAACGGTTAATAGGGAAGTTCCGTCAGGGCCGGTCCACCAGACTGTTTCTCCTCCATTAGCGGCTGTGTAACCCCCATAGCAGGTATCCGGATTTTTCAGAACGGCGTATTTAAAACCGAATAACCGGAGAAGTTGTGGAAGGGAACTGGTGAAACAGGGTTCTTCTACGGCGTAAGTATGAAATTTAACAGTAGGAAAATGGGTATGTAGTTTTTTCATTCCATACATAAACTGCCGGATCAGACTCTCTCCGGAGATGTTGTAACAATAAGGATGTGCATAAGTAGGATTGGTTATTTCTATGGTTTTACCATCCTGGTTGGCTATAAACCTGCGGAATGTCTCATATATATCCGGTTCCCATATTTTAACCGAATCAAAGGTTTCCGGCTCTATTTCCAGATTAATACGCCAGGCAGGATATTCCTGTATCTTATCCATCAGGAAAGCGGTTTTCCATTTAGGATAATGTCCGAATACTCCACCATGATATCCATCGGCGAAGAAGGTATTTTGTGAGGATAAGTGGCAGGATAGGCAGGTAAAGAGAATTATATACAGGTAGTTACTTTTCATGACAGGAAAATTGTAAAATCCCTCTCTTGTCTGTGTACCGGAACGACAAACAAGAGAGGAGTTAATTGATCAGTTCAGAGAATTTCTGGAAATAGCGACTGCTACAAAAGAGTCTGCGCAGCCATAATAGAGAAACCATTTGTTTTTATAATACACCAGCCCTTCTATGAAAACGGTGCCTGCCGGGTATTGCCCGCTTTTCTCAAAATCATCTGTAGGTTGCAGAAAGGGTTTGTTTAAACGACCGGTCACTTTTGTTGGCTCTTCTGCGCTAAACAGAGCCTGGCCCGCACAATAAGCATTCTCCGGATAATTCCTGTCTCCATCTTTATCTACTCCATTTTTTCCATTATAAAATAATAATATACCATTTTGGGTAAGAAGGGCCGGAGGGCCACACTCTGTCAGATAACTATCAAAGTAGCCCTTCCGGGGAGAGAATAGTTTTACCAGATTTCCATCTTTATCTATCAGGGGTTCCCAATCTGTAAGGTTATCAGAAGTTGCCGCATAAATATGCTCTTCTCCCCAATACATAAAATATTTTCCGTTGATTTTGGTGATAACCTGTTTGTCTCCGGATATTTTAGTTACTATAGAGGCCGCTTTTGACGGTTCATTTAAAAATTTACCATTGTATGCTTTGGCAAAAGCCGGACCATGTTTGGACCAGTTCACCAGGTCTTTGGATGTCGCTACTGCCAGACGGGGAACCTCCCTGTTCCATTGTGTATAATGAAGCACATAAGTTCCGTCTTCTGTCATAGCAACCCGTGGGTCTTCGCATCCTCCTGGAATTTCATAGGCTGCCTGATTATCCTGGTCCGGATATAAAACAGGCGCTGCTTTACGGGTAAATGTTACCCCATCGGTAGAAGAAACATAACCGATCCGGGATGTACGGCTCCCGATTCCCTGTGCCGAATTATCTTCGGCACGGTATAATACCACAATCTCATCATTATAGACAGTTGCCGCCGGATTAAATGTGTCGCTTTCTTCCCATGCAATTTCTTTTCCCTGCATAGGACAATCAAAAAGAGTAGGCAGGGGAACAATCACCGGGTTTTTTTCCGCAGGACGTTCAAAACCTGTTAATGCCCAGGCAGGAAATTCATTTTCAATGGAAACTTTTGCCTGGCGTTGATTCGCACAGGATAACAGAAAGAGTACGGAAAAAAGGAAAGAGAAATATTTTTTCTTCATATGTTTACTTATTATTTTATTGAGAATTAAATATTATGGAAAAGATGGAGGGGTAATTTGTGTTCCCCATGTCAAAGAAGGTTTTGTTGACAAAGAGTAATCCAATACTGCACCATGGGATAACTCGTCCCAATCTATCCATGTACTGTTATAGGCCTTATTGTTTAATTTAAGACTGTGAATATAAATATTTTTTTCCGAACCACCTTTAATATGAATGTCTCCGTCCTTCAGATGTATTTTAACAGAAGAAAAAATCGGACTGTTTATGGAGAAACCACCTACTCCGGGAATTTCCGGGAACAGGCCTATGCAGGCAAATACGTACCAGGCACCCATTGAACCCAGATCGTCATTGCCGGGCAGGCCATCTATGCGGCTGGAATATTGTTCATTTAATATTCTGTTTATAATGCCTTGTGTTTTATAAGGCTGCCCGGTCCAGTTATATATCCACGGAATCTGGAAACTGGGTTCGTTGCCCGCGGCAAACCACTCGTCATTATAGCTGGCATCCAGCCGGCGAAACAGGTCGTCCAGTCTTTTTTCAGCTTCCTTTTTACCTCCGGTAATCTCTATTAGGCCGGCAATATCATACGGAACCATCCAGAAATAGTTTTTATAGGTAGATTCACGAAAATCTTCACTTAGTGGTTTCCACGAGCCGTCAGCCCTACGGGATTGCAACCAGCCGGTTTCCGGATTAAACAGGTTTTTCCATGAACGCGCCCGGTGGAAATAGTACCAGCTTACAGGTTCGTCATTACAGGCATTCAGTGCAAATTGTGCAATAGCAAAATCAGCCGATGTATATTCAAGTTGGATAGAAGCATCAAAATATCCTTTTTCAAGATACTGTTCCAATCCCGGGCGTACCTCTTCTGCCTGTGACCGGGCACCGGGAACTTCTGCCCCATATTTCATTACTTTAAGGATAGAGCGGGCATCATAGTTACGGGCACCAAACGCATACGCATTGGATATCAGTATGGGTGTAGGATCTCCCTGCATGACTCCCGTTTCTATATTTGCTAATACCCAACGGGGAAAACCACCTCCGCCCTGATTGGCAAATAACTGGTGTGAGACAACAATATCCGACATTACATCCGGAGCCAGTATAGCAACTAATTGTGTTTGTGTGCGATACGTATCCCAGTTGCTGAATGAAGTATAATGTTTGGAACTGCTTTTATAAATTTTATTATCGGCTCCCATATATTCGCCATTCACATCACTACATACATTGGGATGGATAAGTGAATGATAAAGATGGGTATAAAATTGAGTAATTCTGTCTGGATTACTTCCTTCTACTTCTATTTTGCTAAGGTAATGTTCCCAGCTGTCAACCGCCTGTGCCTTTACCGCATCAAAATCCCATCCCGGATTTTCCGTTTTCAGATTTTCACTGGCATTCTCTACGGACACATAGGATACACCAATTTTATACTGTATGGTTTTTGTCTGATTAAGCGCGAAGGTAAACCAAACCCCTGAATGTTTTCCTTCAGCAAAAGTGGCGTCCGGTAAAAGCCGTTCATCTTTCCATGTGCCCGACTGAATAGCATCCGAATCGAATTCGGCCGCAAAGTACACTTTATACGGAGTAGGAATACCACAGAAGCTTCCTCCATTGGCATATCCTTCACAGGAATTTTTACCGGTTATTACAATAGCAGCTTCGTTGATAGATGTAGCAGCCACCCCACCGCCGATAATAATAGTACCCTGCTCTTCGTCCGCGGCAAACTCATATTTAGCCATCCCTGTACGTTCGGTAACGGTAAGTCCTGTTTTGATGGTATTATGAACAGTGGCTTCGTAAAACCCGGCCATTCCCTTTTCTTCCGCTACCGGAATGCGCATGTTAATGATGTTGTCCGGTGAAACCCTTAACTCTCCATTGATAGGAAAGGTTGGGAAATTTCCCATATGATCGCAACCGGCTCCGCTTAACTGGTTGATAACAAATCCGGATTGTTTCGAGAAATAGGACGGCGTAAATTGCACCATTCCGAAAGGATAGGTAGCTCCGGGATACAGATAACCCGATGCCCAGCCGGACCCTTTTGTTCCTATCAGCGTATTGACCTTTTCCGCGTATTTATTTCCGGCATGCGAAAAGGAGGGAAATAGAGAAACCAGCAGGGCCGCTACAAAAAAAATAGTTTTCTTTGTCATGGATATCTTTGTTAAGAGGCTGACCAAAAAGTAACGGAAGGGCACGCAGATTACGCAGATTGAACAGATTTACGCAGATAAATATTTATTAAATATCTAATTGTTAGATAAATAAAATGTCTCCGTGTCTCCGTGTTAATCTTTTCATTCGCAACTTTTTAGTCAGTCCCCAGGTATGAATGTTAGTTTAATTTTACAGGTAGTACATCGCTGAAGTTTATAAAACTATTTCCTTTGTAGGAGGTAGTAACAGCAATTCGTACATATACCTGGTAGTTATTGTTCTTAATGATGTGACCAAACTCTTCAACCAGAGAAGTTATATCGCATTCTTCTTCAAACACTTTGCCGGGGGCCAGTAGTCCGGTATCCGGCTGGGGAGTTGAAACAGGAATCTCGCCTTTCTTATTGACAGATTGATCATCTACATATGGAGACGCATTCCAGTAAATAGCATATCCTGTGATCTTACAATCCGTATCTTTTTCCCGGCTCAGGGAAAACTTCACCTGAATACTGTCGCCGGGTATTTTTATTGCGGTTGCTGATTTTACTTCACAGAAAGGAACTACTTCATATATCTCTTCGGTACGTCCTTTTACGAAAATAGTCCGGTCTTCGATAGGGAGAAAGTTGGTCTGTTCCAGAATAACCTCATATTCATTGCCAAATAACATAGAGTTTTCAAAAGTGCCATCCAGTTTGGTATAGAACTGTTGCGGCAAAGAATTCTCTCTTTTTGTCTCGTATAAATTCAGTTTCAGGCTGGTAGTAGCCTGTACACGCTGGTAAACAGGATCGCCGTTTTTAGTAACAAACTTACCACAGAATGTACTGTCCGGTTCATCATAATTATCAATGTCGCATCCGGTCATACAGATAACTAAACCGATAAGTAAACTAATAGATATGTTATATATTTTCATTGTTTGTATCGTTTAATGATTAATAACGTGGATTCTGAATCAATAGCCTGTTAGATGTCATATCCTCAGCTTTAAACTTAACATAGTAATTCCTTTCATAGAATACCTTGCGTGGTTTGGGAACCTCGCTACTATTTGCTTTTGTAAAAATATAATTTCCGTTCTCGTAAACGATATACGGGTAAAGTGCGGTAGGTTCCCAGTCGTCCAATACACCTTTTTGTGATCCGGTAGCCGCAATTCTCCAACGGCGCAAATCCCAGAAACGGTGGTTCTCGAAAGCCAGTTCCACACGGCGTTCGTTCCGTATTTTATCCATTGTCAGTTCCCCGGCAGTTAATAATTTGATACCGGCCCGTTCACGCACTTCGTTGATTGCTTTCAGTGCTTCTTCTTTTTCTCCACACATAAAACCGGCTTCAGCTTTATTCAGATACATCTCTGCCAGACGGAAAACCGGCCAGGGTTGGTCTGATTGTTCGAAATCGATATTTGTCAGTTTTTCATTGACGAATTTCTTCTGGTAAAAGCCGGATTTAGTTACATCATCAAAATCTACCAATCCGTCTTTTCCCATCAAACGGAATTCAGTTCCGTCTGCTAATGATTTTGTTTCATATAAATCGCCTGCTTTCAGATAGGAGTCTGTTGCTTTGGTATACATGCCTCTACGGATCTCCACTTCGCTGCCCCGGCAGGGAGACATCGGCAGATAAACTGTAGCGGCAAGGCGCGGGTCTTTGTTTTCAAAAAGATCCAACGGATGCGCATATTCTATGGGTTTACCGTCCTGGCCTATTACTTTGAGTATTCCTTCCTCTCCGTTAATATATTCGAAGGCTTCCACGAACTCAAGGGTAGGAGCCATACCACAACCATATCCACCTACAAAAGAATAGGCGGTTGCATATTTATCAAAGTCATGTGCTACAGAAGGTAGGATAAACTCTTTTGCCCAAATATACTCCCCATTATCAGGTTCCAGGAAAAGCTGTTTGTAGTTTTCTGATTTGTCATCGTATTTTTTAAATAAGGAATATTTTTACTACTAATCACTGCGTCAGACGCATCGAATGCTGCTTTCCAGTATATATTGGCAGGTGCTTCAATACCTACCAGTCCATCCAACTCTACTTTGCCGTATTCCGCGATAGAGGCTGCATATAGCATAGCACGCGACTGAAACGCCAGAGCTATGTATTTATTGACTCTGTTTTTCATATTAGAATCACGGGATTCGGGAAGTTCCGGGATAGATTCGTCCAGTTCGGTACGGATAAAATTCCAGATTGTTTCTTCTTTTTCCCGTGGTTTCTGTAAAGAATCCAGGTTTGAAGGGTCATACTCCATCGGTTCGGTTACTAACGGAACACCTCCGAAACGTTTTACCAGATGGAAATAGTGGAAAGCCCGTATAACACGCACTTCTGCTTCATACCCTTTTTTATCAATTTCATCCAGAGGTGCATGCTCAATGCGTTGCAGGAATACGTTACAATTCCTGATCTGGTCGTAAGGCCATTCATAAAACCATTCGTCACCATATTCTGCCTGTGCGTTATTACTACCGCCAAAGTCGCCGGCCTGCCAGGAAGGAAAAGCTTCGTCCGAAGCACAGGAAGGGCTCATCTGCGAGAAAACCCAGAAACCTTCAAAGTAACCGAAATCCTCCCATTGTATTTTCGCATATAAATCCGTTAATACATTTAATATTACTTTAGGATCTGACCATACATCATCTTCATTGATAATATCTGTCGGTTTAATATCGAAAAAATCATTACAGGATGCAAAAGAGACTGATAAGATCAGTGCTGTAATGGTAAAGAACCGTTTAATTGTATACTTTATTTTATTCATGGTTTCTCTAAATTAGAATGTAACATTAACTCCCAGGTTGAATGATTTCATCTGAGGATAGAATATTCCATAGCCTGATTCGCCTTCAGGGTCTACACCTTTTAGTGCACTGTTTTTGAACGTGAGTAGATTGTACGCATTTACATATACCCTTGCCCGCTGTATACCAGCCTTACCTGTGATATTTTTAGGAAGTGTATAACCCAGGTCAATCGTTTTCAGACGCAGATACGTCGCATTGATATTCCAGAAAGTAGAAGTTCTTTCATTGCCTCCGTATCCTTCTCTGCGCAGGGCCGGAAAACGTCCCGGAATCCATTCGCTGCTCAAATCTTCGGGATCTACCCGGTGCCACCTGTCGGAATACATTTCATAACCACCCCCTAAACCACCTTGTACGAAGGGTTGTTTATAGCCAAACGGGTAGGTATAATTAGTGGCACCCTGCAGGAACATTGTAAAGTCGAAGCCTTTATAAGCAACAGTAATATTCAATCCGAAAAATATATCCGGAGTGCCGCTTCTGCCGATTTGTGTTTCATCCAGATCGTCAATCTTTCCGTCTCCGTTAATATCCTTATATTTGATATCACCCGGCATCAGCGTAATATTACCCTGGCCATCCTGTATAGGAGAATTAAATATCTCTTCGTAACTCTGAAACTGTCCGATAGCCGTATATCCCCAATCTCTGTTTGTCCAGCGGTACGAGTCATTATCGCGCCAGTTTTTATAATCATTCCCGGATTCGCTTCTTTCCCTGCGCAGGTTACGTGCCCTGGAATAAGAGAAAGTACCTTTGGCATCAAATAGCCAGTCTCCGAACCGTTGTTTGGTTCCTAAAACAAGTTCAATACCCCGGTTATCATCGCCGTTAAGATTTTCCTGCGGAAAAGTAGCACCAAAAATAGAAGGTAGCGAAACATCCCGCTCTGCAAGGATACCGGATCTTTTTCTGTAAAACCAGTCAAACTCCATATACAGTTTGCCGCCCCATACAGAAGCATCAACCCCCACATTTGTCATGGCAACTTTATACCATGTAAGGAAAGGATTTGTAAGCCCTTTATCCTGTGCTCCGATCAATACATTATTTTCGCCCATTACAAAATCGCTGAACTCTCCGGGATATCTGTACCCTGCCAGAAAATTAGCCGCATTGGCATCGGCATCATTCCCTACTTTACCGTAGGATGCTCTAATCTTTACATTATCAAATAAAGAAATATTTTCTTTGAAAAAGTTTTCTTCCGAAATTCTCCATCCTCCGGAGATAGCAGGAAAGAATCCCCACCGGTTACCTTTTCGGAATTTATAGGACCCGTCTTCCCTGAAACTAAACTCTATCAGGTACTTATTATCATAAATATAATTTAAACGCCCTACAATACCCATATAAGCCTCTTTATACGATTTACCACCGGCTTTCAGGTTCGCGGAGTTCGTAGCATCCAGTTCCGGGAGTCCGGTTACATCAATTTCACCTTTCGCATACATTTCAGAATGTTCAAACTGCCGGGATTCCAGCAGCACCATGGCAGAAATATCATGTTTCCCGAAAATGTTTTTATAGGTAAGAGAGTATTGCTGATTGAAAATACTATTCTCTTCCTTTTTCTCTTCCAGGGTTGTTATTGCCCGTTGTACATTTTCGGTATAACTTTCATCCACCGAATTGTAATCGTAAAGCGACCATGCTTTTGCATAATCTTTTACCGAACGCCACTGGCGGTCGTAAGCAATCATGGCTTTCGCGGATAATCCTTTTATAAAAGGAAAATCATAATTTAAAGAAAACTGCCCGTTAAATTCATCATACTGGTTATAATTTGTACCTACTATATCCCGGTCTACACCTGCTACAGGGTTAATAGAACTACCATTCATAAACTGATAGTAATTGTGATTGTTATTGGCATATACTTTATAAGTAGGTATGGCCATAGCCAGGCCTTTGAAAACACCATAGGCAAATTTATCCCAGTCGTCTTCTCCTTCGCCGCTGAAACTGTTTGGTGCGTCTCTTCTCTCAGACCGTCCGCCTACCTGCATATCAACAGTAAGATTATCAAAAAGAACAGTACTGATATTGGACCTGAAATTATACCGTTTATAATTATCATCTGTTTTAACAATACCATCCTGGTCAAGATACCCTACAGACATAAAATACTTAGTCGTTTGGTTTCCTCCGGAAATATTCAGGTTATGTTGCTGGCTGGGAGATGTATTTTTAAGTAGCGCCTTATTCCAGTCCGTATTTACATAATCGGGGTCTGTTCCTGCTGCGATAGCGGCGATCCGTTCTTTTCCGTAGCGGGGAACCTGGCCTACATTCATGAACGCTTCATCCATATAAGTGGCATACTGTACTCCGTTCATAAACTTCGGATAATCGCTGATCATTTGAATACCGTAGTTGTAATTGTAACTGATTTGTGCTTTCCCTTCGCTACCTCTTTTGGTAGTTACCAGGATAACCCCGTTTAAACCTTTAAAACCATATACCGAAGCAGAAGCGTCTTTTAAAACCGTAACAGACTCTACTTCATTCGGGTCAATCTGTGAAAAAGGCCTTTCAATCCCGTCTACAATCGTAAGGGGCGAACCAAATCCCCGGATGTCAATGTCACTACCATCTTCACCCGGACGGCCGCTTTTTTGTACGGTTCTTACACCGGGCAGCGAACCGGCCAATGCGCTTGACATATCCGGACGGTTTGCTTTGATAATCTTATCACTTGTAACAGAAGCAACAGATCCGGTCAGGTTTACTCTTTTCTGGGTACCGTATCCTACAACAACAACTTCGTCCAGTTTTTGGGTATCCTCATGAATACTAATCCTCAGAATACTTTCATTTCCCACTCTTACCTCACGTGGCAGGTACCCGATGTAAGAAACAACCAATACTTCAGAGTCAGTAGCCGGAATATCCAGCATAAAACGTCCGTCTAAATCTGTCACTGTACCTGTCAGAGTTCCTTTAATTACTACATTCGCCCCGATGATAGGTTCGTTCCACTCGTCGGTTACTGTACCGGTAATTTTTCTGGTGGATTGCTGCGCGGATTTAGGTAATAAAAGAATCTGCCGGTTTTCAATTTTATAGTTGTAGTTCTCAAGTACTTTATCTAATACGTCATAAATGGAACCCCGTGTTACATTTATATTAATATTTCTACTTGTATTGATCTCTTCATTACTATATAAAAAGACAAACTCAGTCTGTTTTTCCACACTTTTTATTACATCTAAAAGTGTCGCATTTTTAAGGTCTAAATTTATTTCTGCGTTCTGCGCGTAACTGTTAAACGCGGAAACCTGGCAGAAAATCGCACATAAAAGCAGAATTGTTAATTTCATTTTATTAGAATAATTCTTGCTGTAGAGAATGTTTTTAAACACTCTTACTAGGTTTTTTCATACATTTGTATTGTTTTAATTCAACGAAATGTTCTTTTAGGTGAGAACAATTTTATTTTAAAGCTTTAATTGGGTAGGTGTTGGTAGCGCCTGCCCGATTTTTTTTATTCATTTATTATCTATTCATAGGCATCCTGTGTTTTATATGGTATTAATACTAAGTTAATTTATTTATAAATAATTACTTTCTCATTTTCAATCTTATAATTCACTTGTGTAATCATGGATAACAAACGGAGAATTTCTTCTTTGGATTCGTCCCGCACAGTCATGGAGTACCGGGCTTTAAGCGGGATATTTCCCCGGGTCGTAATTTCTATACCGTACCAGTTTTCCAGCATACGGAATATTTTACCTAATTCCTGGTTAGTAATAGTTAATTGATTGCTGGCCCACAGGGAATATAAAGAAGCATCGGTAGATTCCAGTATATAACTGTCCGCATCTTTGTTGTAAGAAATCTTCTGATCCGGATGTAATATTATTTTATTACTGTTTTCTGTAAATCCAACTTCAACTTTTCCGGTGATCAGGATTGTTTCCGCTAAAGGTTTGTCGTTGTAATTCTTTATGATGAATTGGGTACCCAGCACCTGAATATTCATTTCGCCGGCTTTTACAATAAACGGTTCCTGCTCATTATGTGTTACATCAAAATAACCTTCCCCCTCCAGGGTAACCAACCGTTCATTATTTTCAAATTTTTCAGGGAAGATTAATGTACTGTTCGCATTCAGCCAAACAGTTGTTCCGTCCGGAAGGAGTACCTGGCTTTTATTATTTTCGCCGGTGATAACCCGGTTTAGAATTGTAGTTTCAATCATTTTATTTTCCTCTGCCAGAAATACACCTTTTTCTTTTCCCAGGTAATAACTACCCACAGAGCAAATAATAAGGAGAGACACGGCAGCCGCAATTTTACTAAAATTAACTAAGAAAGAAGTCAACTTCTTCTTCTTTCTTAGATCTGCTATAATATGAGATTCGAATTTCCTAAAAGCCGGCTCGTATTCTTCTTTTGAAGAATAAGTAACATCTGAGGTTAACCATAAGTCGCGCATTTCGGAGAAGTAAGCCATGTTTTCTTCTTTCTCCTGTAACCATTTTAAAAGAAGTTCAGCTTCTTTTTTACTGGCAGTACCATTCAGATAATGTATAATAATTTCATCCATAAATTTCATCCTTTATATGCTTACACAGTAAAAACTTATTTTACCCTGTGTCCGGAGATAAAAAAACAATTTTTTTTTTGCATCTTTGACTTTTGTTATTCGCAACTAATCAATCTGCTGAGATGAATGTTAACAGATAATCCCTTAAAATACGAAGACCCTTTCCGGCAGTCACTTAATCTGTTTGAGAAACTGTTTGCTACCTACTATACTTCTCTGGTTGGATATGCCTATAAGAAAGTGAATGATAAACAGGCTGCCGAAGATATCGTACAGGATGTTTTTCTGGGATTATGGACGAAAAAGGATTCCGTTGATTTTACAGAATCTATTAAACCCTATCTGTTTAAAGCGGTATACAACCGTTCGCTGAGTTATTTGTCTTCCCTGCATCCGCAGGTAGATATCGGCGAAGAAAGTACCTACCAGTTATTGCATAAACAAATCACCGGTTATAATCAGCAGGATTCCTTACTATTAAAAGAAGTAGAAGAGGAGATAAAACGTTTTATTGAAACGTTACCTCCTCAATGTAGTAAAGTATATAAATTAAGCCGTGAAGAAAATTTAAAAAACAGGGAAATTGCCGAAAAACTAAATATCAGTGAGAAAACGGTAGAAGATCATATCCGGAAAGCGCTGAGGGAATTAAGATCCCATTTAGCAAAATCCGGATTTATGATTCTTTTCTTTCTTACAAAATTATAAGCCCCAGCTCTTATTCGGTAATTTTCCAAGTTCTAATTCCAGTACTCCTCCTTTCATCACATCTGTATAATCAATAAAGCATTCCTGAAGGTTCTGTCCGTTGAGGCTAGCCGATTGGATGTATAGATTTTCCGGACTATTGTTCCGGGCTATGATCGTAAAGGTGTTGCCACTGCCTGTACGGATTGCTGTTTTTGTAAACAAAGGTGTCGTTATTTCCAGCCGTGTTTCGCCGGGACATACCGGATGCAAGCCGATAGAAGACAATACATACCAGGCAGACATTTGCCCTACATCTTCATTCCCGGTTAAACCTTCCACTGCGTTCTTATAAGCATTCTCGCATATAAACCGGCTCCAGTACTGCGTTTTCCACGGTTCTCCCAACCGGTTATACAGGAAAGGTACATGATGCACCGGTTCATTCGCATGATTATAATAATCATTCCATAAAAAATGAGTAGGCGTATTTTCAAACATATGGTCCAGATCTGCCAGTGCCGCTTCGGGTCCTCCCATCAGCAGGGCCAGCCCTTCCACATCGTGAGGTACAAACCAACCCTGCTGATACGGATTACACTCAATACATCCATACCACTCGGTAAGTCTTCCGGTTTCTGGCCAGGGCTCAAAGCTACCGTCTTCCCTGCGTGGGCGAAAACTCTTTTTCTCCGCGTCATAAATATTTTTATACGAAGCAGAGTGTCGCAAATATTTTTCCTGATCCTCCTTCTTTCCTAACTGGCGGGCCAGTTCAGAAAGGCACCATTCCGTATATCCGTATTCTAATGTTTTTGAAATTCCCAGCCCGTCTGCCACATATCCTCTTTCGCCGTTGCCAAACAGGTCCGTTGTATTCACAGCATATGCATACGCTTTCTCCACATCATACCCGCGGATACCTTTAGTATAGGCATCAGCCAATACCGAGATCGCGGGATTTCCCAACATACAGCCGCTATAGGCATTCAGCAATTCCCACCGTTCAAAATATTCCCTGCCACTTTGGTCAGCCATAGTAATCAGGGAATTCAACATATCATTTACAACCTCCGGATTAATAATCGTTTGGAGAGGAAACTGGCTGCGGAAAACATCCCAGCCACTGAAGATCGTCCGTTTCGTAAAATTGTCTGCCGTATGAATTTTCTTATCCGCACCGGTATACCTCCCGTCTACATCTGTATAACAACGCGGATCAATCATCGTATGGTACAGAGAAGTATAAAATATAGTTTTACGATCTTCGTCCTCTTCTTCTATACGGATTTTATTCAACGCGTTATTCCATAAGTCGTAACTTTGTTTCCGGACCCTGTCAAAATCAAAATCCCGGATCTCTTCTTTCAGGTTCTTTTCAGCCCCTTCCATATCCACAAAAGAGATACCGGCTTTCAGCAACACTTCTTCATTTTCTACTGTTTCAAATTCGGAAAAGAATCCGGTATGTTTTCCCCTGTATTCGGATATATTTTCAATTACAGCCGAACCGGCTATTATTTCCTGATAGGAGTCACTCTCTATCGCTTCCCGCTTGCGGCTTTGGCCTTTTTCTAAAGATGCACTCCACACACCATATTTCGTAAACGGTTTAGAAAATTCAGCATAGAAATACACCGTATAGTCTGCATTTCCGTCGCCATTGCCCCAACCTCCGCCTTCCGGCGGACATTTCATCCAGCCCCGGATCGTCTGTTCGTTTACAACCTGTATATATTGCTCTGTAGAGGTACCTCCTACACGGCGTGCCAGGTCAATCTGTATCCGCGACTGTTCATGTTCAGGAAACGTAAACCGCAGAATTCCGGCATGTGGGGATACGGTGGCCTCCGCACGAATAGCGTAATCCGAAAGATATACGCTGTAATAGCCTGCAGAAGCTGTTTCGGAAGTTTTATCATACCGGGAACGGTAGCCTGTTTCCGGAGCGGTAGCTTTACCGGCACTGGTTTTCAATTCTCCGTTAGAGGGCATAACCAGAAAATTACCCAGATCGCCATACCATCCGATGCCGCTCATCTGCGTAAAAGCAAACCCTTCGATCGTTTCGTGTTCATAACTATATCCGGAACCGTTATCGCCTCCGGTAATCGTATTCGGACTCAGTTGCACCATGCCGAACGGAGTAGTCGCTCCCGGAAATGTTTTTCCTAATCCATGATAAGCACCTGCCGCTTCTGTGTTAGTACTGGCTCCGATAAACGGATTCACATAACCGGCAGGCTCTTTTCCGTTAATTGTATCTTCGGACGGGTTGCAACTGCAAAAAATAAAAAGAAAACAAAGTAGATATAGCTGTTTTTCCATGAGAATAAATTTACTACTATTACATACAAACGAACTTTTTCCCTGTGTTTATTAACAATCTTTTGGTTTTTGTGCTTCCATATATAGGCTGGTTTTGGCTCTGTGTGGACTATCTTTTAATAATCTTTTATCGTTTCCCTGCATAAAAGAGGTTTGATAAACATTTACAAAGCCGATACTTTCACAAATTTCTTTGAAGAATCTTTCATCCCAGACTGAAACATGTCCATAGTTTTGTGTCAGCTGATAGATTGCTTCTGCAAGAGAACTGTATTTATCTGTTTCTGCCAGTTGAAGGACTTCCTGTAAGCCGGGAACACATATTCTCATCCAGGCACCGGGTTTCATTGACGGAATAATTCTTTAAACAGATGCAGGCAATCAACCGGATGCAGATGCTCAATCGTATGTTCGGAAAAGACACCATCCCAATAATTGTCCGGGCATTTCATTTTTCTCCTGAAATCCAGTAACCAATCGTATGTATCCTTTTTCCTCCACGGCAACCAGCGTAGGTAAAAATAATCCGCATTAATGAATTCTTCAATATAATTGTCTCCACATCCAAGATGTAAAATCTGAAAATCAGGTTTTTCAGGCACCTGTTTCCCGTATAAAATTCTACCCCAGAAGCCACAGAAAGGAATTTTTTACCTTTTTCCCCATACCTGTTTCCCGTATAAAATTCTACCCCAGAAGCCACATACCTCATAAAGAAAAAGCTTTCTCCAGTTCCATTTGTATTCTGTCTTAAAAATCTCTTTCTCACAAATCTCTTTGATATGCTCTTTCATGGTATAAGGGTGTAAAAATAAGAATCAAAGATACATAGTTTTTACTACCCAAATAGATGCAGAACCGGAAAAATTTCCAGGAATCCCGGCGAAAATTTGTCTGTTCTTCAGAAATCACTTATTTTTGATTACCATAGATATAAATAGTACATGAAACGTTCCCTGACTTTTACCATACTAATACTATTCATTCTGCTTTTTACCGGAACCCATTCTCTGTTTTCTTGAACCCGAAAGCCGGAGCGACCAGAACCGTCTGCTTAGTATTGTACACACAGGCAACACAACCGGATATTATATAGACATTTTCCGTTCAAAGAAACAACGGGGAGGAGATAAATTCCACGATTATTTCTACCATAATTTAGGGCAGGTATTACCGTAACTGCAACCTATGCCATAGTAGCAGAGGAAAAAGGAAACTATACTTTATTCCTGGGCAATGGAACACTGTTACAGGCCAAAGGTTGTACAATACAGGCCGAATCGCCCACCAATGTTGTCTTGGAATACAAAGACGGGGCCTGGTACCTGGCCAGCGAAAAACCGGTAACCATCCGGTTGCCGGGTAAAAAGAAAACCGGATATAAAGCCTTGAAATACCAAAAGTTGTAAAAAATCCGGGATTTAAACAAATCTAAAAGAGCTTCTGTTGATTATAGAAAAATAATTCGATGGAAGCTCAATCAAAGCCTGGAAAGAAATTCAGTTTCTCTGTACTTATCAGGATCGTAAAAAATACAATCGACGGATTTAACGACGATAACGTTGCCCGTCTGAGTGCCTCGTTAGCCTATGCAACACTTTTTTCTATCATACCTTTTGTATCTCTGCTCATCACAATCGGCACATTCTTCCAGGCCGATCTGGGTAATCAGTTATACACTCAACTATCGCCAATACTGGGAAGCGACGTTGTAGACCAGCTTAAAAGCATAATAAACAATGCGGAAGATAGCAATGCCTCCACATTTGCCACTCTTATTTCACTGGGAGTTACCGTTTTTGGTGCCACAGCAATCTTTGCTGAAATACAAAGTTCATTAAATTCAATATGGGGCATAAAAGCAATTCCCAAAAGAGGCTGGCTTAAATATATCAGAAACAGGTTACTCTCTTTTTCTATTATCCTCATATTTGCTTTTATACTGCTGGTTACCTTCAGTATTACGAACCTGATAACCAACCTAAGCCACCAAATCATGGCCAGTTATCCCGGAATAGTAGAAATATTAGTCCGGGTAATAGGAGTACTACTCAATATCGGAGTTACCACCTTCATCTTTGTACTAATGTTTAAAATGTTGCCGGATGCTAAAATAAGAAGTAAAGATGTCTTTGTAGGAGCTTTGGTTACTACTCTGTTGTTCCTGCTTGGGCAATGGGGAATATCCCTTTATATTGGCATAGCCAATGTAGGTTCGGTATACGGAGCCGCAGCATTTATGGTTATCCTTATCACCTGGATTTACTATTCCGCAATCATTATATACATAGGAGCAGAGTTTACCCAATCGTGGGCCGACGAAATGGGTGGCAGCATTGTACCGGATGAATTTGCAGTAACAACAAAAACAATAGAAGTACACGAAAATCAGCCCGGATCTGCATAGATGAATTAAAATGCTTCCCTGTTTCTTATAAATAAATAGTATATTTGTTTGGCGATTGCGGATACAAGGATATGACAAACAGACAGATTTTAATAGTAGAAGATGATATTTCGTTCGGAACCATGCTGCAAAAATGGTTTGGAACGAATGGATATGCATGCACATTGGTAACGTCCGTAGCGAGAGCGAAAGAAGAAATTACAGCAGGAAGTTTCCAGCTTGTACTTACCGATCTTCGTTTACCGGATGGCGACGGCATAATGCTGCTTAGCTGGATACGCGAAACAAACAAACAACTTCCTGTTATCATCATGACAGGCTACGCCGAAGTACAAAGTGCTGTTGCCGCGATGAAGATCGGAGCATACGACTACCTTGAAAAACCAATCAATCCCACCATCCTAAAGCAAAAAATCGAACAGGTCTTTACTGCCGCACCTACGCCTGCGGTTCCTGTTACTATAGCCCCGGAAGAAGCATCCGGCGAAAGCATCGTATATGGCGACAGTGCTTCTGCCCGGCAGCTCTATGACCACATCCGGCTTGTAGCCCCTACCAACCTTTCTGTACTGATAACCGGCGAAAGTGGTACGGGCAAAGAATACGCCGCCCGTATGATCCACCGGAACAGCCGGCGTGCCGGGGCCCCTTTTATTGCTGTAGACTGCGGAAGCCTGAGCCGCGAACTGGCTCCCAGCGAACTATTCGGACACCTCAAAGGCTCTTTCACTTCTGCCATAGCCAATAAAACAGGCGTTTTCGAACAGGCACAGGGAGGAACAGTCTTTCTTGACGAAGTGGGTAACCTGCCATACGACGTACAGGTACAACTACTCCGTACCCTGCAGGAACGAACCGTTCGTCCGGTAGGTTCGGCTACCGGTATCCGTGTCGATATCCGTATCATTGTAGCTACCAACGAAGACCTCCGGCGGGCTATCCTTGCAGGCCGCTTCCGGGAAGACCTCTACCACCGTCTCAACGAATTCTCCATCGAGATGCCCCCTCTGCGCGAGCGGGTAGAAGACATAACGGCCTTTGCCAACCATTTCCTGCAAAAAGCCAACGAAGAACTCGAGCAACAGGTACAGGGTTTTACCCCCGAAGTACTCCATATATTCAAACAATATAACTGGAGCGGCAACCTCCGTGAAATGGGAAACGTAATACGCCGCACAGTCCTCTTCACCCGGACCGGATTCATAACACCGGACACCCTGCCCCCTTTGCTGGCTACTAATACCCACGAGAAAGACCTCATTACATACAGTGGAGATGAAGAGAAAAAAATCCGTGCAGCCCTGCAAATAACTCATGGCAACAAAGCCGCAGCCGCCCGCCTGCTGAAAATAGACCGCAAAACCCTATACAACAAACTATCTGTTTATAAAATAGAAGATTAACAATAAAGCATCACTAATTCGCCGGCCTGGCGGATGATCTCTTCTACTTCCTGTTTCCACCGGGGAAAATCCGTAGCAGGCTTATCACGCCGGCAATCCATCTCTTGCAGCAACGCTACAACCGGGGCCAGCCTGTTAATTTGCATAAACATGGGCAGCATCTTATGGCAAATCCGCTGGGCGTGGTCGAAATCATCCTTATCAATAGCCTCCTGCAGTTCTCCGATATGCAAAAGAGTGGACTCCACAAAACTATCCAGAATCTCCCGGATCGCCTCTTTATCGTTGCCAAACAACTCTTCCAATCCTTCCGGTCCGCTTGGTTCCCTGGTGGCAGCCAAACCCAGCATCAAACGTAAATCACCGGTCGAAACAGGTTTCGCCAGATAACCGTCAAACCCCAGTCCGGTAGCTATAGGCAAACTAAAATCGCCTCTTCCCGTCATCACAAAAACTGGCATATCCATGGCATATTTCCGTACCATCTGCAACACATCCGTACCCGTCACAGCACCCATCTCCATATCCGTAATTACTTTATCATACCGGATACCCTCTTTCAGGCGTTGCTCAAACTCCTCCACACTAAAACATCCGGTAGCATCGTGTCCCAGGCGGGAAACCATATCCATCATCAGGCGCAGGAAAGCCGCATCATCATCAATCAGCAATATCCGTTGACAAGAAACCTCCGTCTCCGGTGCGGCCTCAACAGCCGGGATCAAAATCCGCACCTTCGTACCTTTACCACATTCAGACTCCACTTCAATACAACCGTTCAATAATTCGGTCAGCCCCTTCACCACAAACATCCCCACACCTGTACCTTCCGCTATCGAAGTATGATCTTCCAATCTGATAAAAGGCTCAAACAACCTTCCCAACTGATCCTGTGCAATACCTATCCCCGTATCTTCAACAGTAATAAAAATAGTCTCTTCCCGGTAATCAACCTGCAGGCTCACCTGCCCTTCACGGGTATACTTAATCGCATTCGAAAGAATATTCAACAGAATCTGCTTAATCTTCAACGAATCACTTACCACCGTCAACCGGTGGTCGAAAGTAAGCAACGTACGATATCCTAACCCTTTCGCATGTGCCAGCGAAATACAGATATCCTGTATCTCCATACACAACCCGTACAGGTTGAACCGGGTAAGAGAAGCCTGCAAAGCACCCTGTTCAAGCCCCGAAAACTCCAGCAGGTTATTCAATAACGAAAGAATATAGGCCCCCGCATTCCTCATGGTTCCGGTAATCTGCTCATCCCATCCCTTATGGGCATCCGCCTGTTCCAGATTCCCCAGAATCGAATTAAGCGGTGTCTTTATATCGTGTGAAACCGATAGCAACAACCTGTGCCGGCTCTCCATCGTATCCCTGATCCGGCGATTCGCCTCCTCCAGTGCCCTGCGGCTTCGCATCCCTTGGTTTACATCATTAAAAAGCAAAATAATAAAAAGCAGAATCAACACCAGCGAAATCACACCCGCAATCACCGAAAGCGAATGGATATGCCGGACCTCTGCCTCTTCCTCCTCAATACGTAACAAAATAGAACGGATCGAATCCCCATAAAGGTCAAGCAACAACCCCGATATCCGGCTCGATATCTTCTGGTCGGCAATCAACAACCGGTTCACCTGGTTTTGTATCGTATGAATGCGGCCCCTGTAATCATGCCGGAGTTGTTCCGTATAAGTAGAAATCTCCGAAAGAAACGGAATCGTATCCACCGGTTGGTTAATAATCAGTAACGAATCCGTAAATACGGTAGATACCGAAACCAGTGTATCCGGCTCATTCGAAGCAGAAGTAAATATCCGTTGGAAAATATTCTTTCTTGACGGTGGGGTAATATGCAACGTCGTATCCTGTGTAACAGTCGTGATAACAATCGAATCCGCCTGAACTAAAGGCTCATAGGTACTTAACCGTTCAATAATCGAATCCGGTCTTTCCTGCATCGTAAACTGCCTGTTCAGTTGCGAAATAACAGTTCCCTTCTCCTTAAACAACACACTGATCTCCGATAAAATCTCATCCGCAAAATGTGTCTCTTCCTGCCGGCCTAGCGAATCCAGTTGAACCTCTATCGCCTTCAGGTTTTCCCTGAACTGTCGCAGGTGTACCAACCGCCGGGTAGTAACATATTGGTTCGCTTCCTCCTGTGTATGATTAATAAAATTCACCAGGCTGTCTACCTGTGCAATCCCCTCATAGTAAACCTCAATATTACTCTTATAGGTATCAATAGACTCCTGCAGATTATAAATATAAAAGATGGTACCGCCACAAATTGCAGCCACTATTATATAAATAATAACTGCCTTAAACCGTATTTTACTTTCTACTGTGCGTAACATTCTTCTTTATTATCTTGCCGGATACAAATGTAATAAATATAGTTTGAATACATTCCACAGATGTGGGTGTGGAAAAAATCCACACATCCACACCTTTTCCCCAATAGCCATACAAAAATATCTGATATTGTTCTTCTTTGATTATTAGAGATTTAAGATGTGTTTAAGGAGTTCGTAAAGTTTTGGCACACTCCTTGCATAACATATAAACGTGGAAGTAATTCCACAGATTAATAAATAGAATAAACAACAATCAAATTTATCTTATAAAAAACCCAAAGCAAAACAACAATCTTTGAATATCCGCAAGTTTGGTATAAAAGCATTTAACCAAAAACAAGAAACCCGGAGTGTTAGCTCCGGGTTTTCTATTTCTATAAATTCTTCTATCCTCCAATCGTAAGCCCGAAGCGCTTAAATATGACTAATTTATTCTTTGAAGAAGGGGATTTGTAATCAGTCGTTGTCGGAAGATTTTAAAGTGCTGGTTTCGTTTTATTTCCCCTCCCTGGGAGCCTGTGTAAAAACTCTCTTCGTTCTTTGATAAAGTTACAAATTATAAGTGAT
>JAJQAZ010000019.1 GCA_021203545.1 Tannerellaceae bacterium
GAATGGTAAAAATACTACATTTGTAGTAATATCTTACCGGAAAGGATAGAGAGCTCCCTTAGCCAGATACACATTATGTGATATCGTCCTTTAGAGACCCGCCCTATCCTTTCAATCTGACGGCTATCCCTTTAGGGGGTTATGGGTTAAGCTTAAATTTGGCTTTGCCTTTGATGTTGGTTGCTGATGCACCGATAATCACTTCAAAATCGCCGGGTTCAGCTATCCAGCTATGTTTTTTATCGTCAAAGAATTGTAACGCATCTTCGGTAATCCGGAAAGAGACAAGTTTTTCCTCTCCCGGAGCCAGTTCTACTTTCTCAAATCCTTTGAGTTCTTTTACCGGGCGGGGTAACGACGATTTCAGGTCGCTGATATATAACTGTACCACTTCTGCACCTGCACGGTTTCCGGTGTTCTTTACAGGAACTGTTACGGTTACTGTTTCACCGGAAGTCATATTTTTCTTATCAATGGCTACTTTACCATATTCGAAAGTGGTATAACTCAATCCGTGGCCAAATGGGAAAAGAGGTTTTATATTGTTTTTGTCCGTCCAGCGATAACCAACAAAAATACTTTCATGGTAAGTCACCTCGTCCGGAGTTCCGGGGTATTCACCCAATGCATGTGCTCCGTTATCTTCCAATTTGACAGGAAACGTAAAAGGTAGTTTTCCCGAAGGATTCACTTCGCCGGTCAGTATGGTTGCAATAGCGTTTCCGGCTTCAGTACCCAGATACCATGCCTGTACAATGGCCGGAACTTCTTTTACCCACGGCATCGCGACAGCATTCCCTGTAATAAGAACTACAACCAGATTTTTATTTGTTTTTGATAACTCACGGATCAATTCATCCTGCGCATAAGGAAGACCCAGACTCTGACGGTCATTTCCCTCGCAATCCTGCATATCACTTTTATTTAATCCTCCTACAAATACCACTACATCAGCTTCACGTGCCAGGTCACAGGCTTCGCGAATCAATACATCAGCCGGACGGGTCTCCGTCAAATCCTGTCCGGAGGATACTCCGTTGTAACTGCCATCCGTATCACCCACATAACCACGGGCATATGTAACTTCCACACCTGCCGGCACATTGTTACGCAGACCCTCCAAAGGAGATACTTCATACCGGGCTTTCAGCGACGAGCTACCCCCCCTCCTACTGTCATCATTTTAATCGCATTCTCACCTACTACCGCAATCTTTTTGGTGTTATTCACATCTATAGGCAATACATTGTTATTATTTTGCAACAGTACAATTCCTTCCTGTGCAATTTTACGGGCTGCCAATGCGTGTTCCTCTGTTCCGAATGATCCCCAGGGACGTTTGGTATCCATAGTCGTACGGAATGCAAGACGAAGAATGTTACGTACTTTTTTATCCACTTCTTCCTCTTTTACTTCACCGGAACGAAGCAGTTCCAGGAAAGGATTTGCCAGATAATAATTATCGTAGGCATTACTTATTCCTTCACTCAGTCCGTCAGTCCAGGTTCCGAATTCCATATCCAGACCGTTGTAAATAGATTGGCGGGTATCATTTACACCACCCCAATCGGAAACAACTACACCGTCGAACTGCCACTCATCACGCAATATATCGTTGAGCAGGTATTGGTTATGGCAACACCATTCACCTTTATACCGGTTATAAGCTCCCATAATAGACCAGGCCTGACCTTCCTGTACAGCAGCTTTGAAAGCGGGAAGATAAATTTCATACAACACACGGTCGTCTACACGTACATCAACGGTATGGCGGGCAATTTCCTGATTGTTTAATGCAAAATGTTTTACACAGGCTGCCACTCCATTTGCCTGTACGCCCTGTACATAAGGTACCACCATACGGGATGCCAGATAAGGATCTTCGCCCATGTATTCGAAGTTACGGCCATTCAGTGGAGTACGGTAAATATTAACACCGGGTCCTAACAGGATGTTTTTATTGCGGTAACGTGCTTCTTCACCGATAGATTTACCATATAACAGGGATACCTCTGGACTCCAACTGGCAGCCAGACAGGTGAGCGCGGGAAAAGCAATACAGGAATCGTTTGTCCAGGCTGCCTGATCCCATTCGTCCCACAACACTTCCGGACGGATTCCGTGAGGGCCATCGGTAGTCCAGTTTTCAGGAATACCCAAACGCGGCACACCCGGCGAACTAAATTTGGATTGAGCATGGCACATCGCAACCTTTTCTTCCAGTGTCATCCGGCTTAACGCATCTTCTATCCGTTCTTCGATAGGTTTTGTCTCGTCCAGATAAACAGGAGTCTGTGCCAGAGCACAGGTCGAGAATAGAGCCAGTAATGTAACGGCTCTGAGTTTTTTGATCAAAGTAAACATATTTATTTTTTGTTTTATTATTTTGACCCAGTAATACCGGGCTGTTAGTTTAAGTCCTGAAAGGACGTATTATGATAGCCCGGCACGCAAGTGCCGGGTTTGTGTAACATCAAGTGATTAGAGTGCTGTAAGTACGAATGAAAGATAAAAGTTCGGTTGTTTCTGGTCAGAGGGGATTTATAATCCCCGACTAATGAGTATTAGGATCTGTGATCCGGGAAATAACAAATACAACTTTAATAGAAATATAACGTATCTATAAAAGCGGATTAAAAATCCTTATACTCAACAGGCGGGGATTGCAAATCCCCTTCGACCAGAAAATAACCAACATATAATTTTTTATTTTTCTTCTATAGTTAATACTCCTTTGTCGTTACCAGCGGCCAGGTCAATAGTAAACACATAAGTTTTACCTTCTATTAGAGGATTGTCATTTTTCAGGCCCAGGTTACCCGGATCCCGTTTTGCATCACCCTCTCCGGAGCCGTCTCCAATAAAGACAATCTGGCTATTTGTAGTTAATGTTTCGTTGGTAAACTCACCTCCCCAATCTCTCTGGTGGAAAAATTTAAAATTGATACTCCCTGTAGATATTGTTTTACCAGCGACAAAAGATATCCGGAATTTCTTATCTCCCATATAGGGCATTAATAATCCCAATTCCGTTGTCCATCCTGTCGTATTGGCTAAAGAAGGTTTACCCACATTATCGCCAATTACCCATATAGCACCCGTTCCATCCGAATTTAAAGTAGCCAGGTCATTTCCGGACAAAGCCTCTACTCTTATATACTCGTAGTCAAAATCTGCTGTAAAACGGAATTTACCATCTGCTGGTACAAAAGTATAATTACCATTTCCGTCCGGATCAAAGAAATCAGGATCAATCCACCAGTTCTCCATTCCATCTATACCCGCAAAAACAATCTCATCACCCTGTTGTAATTCCAGATCAATCTTGTAAGTATCATCATCTATGCGTTCCATCGGTTTTCCATTAACCAGATAAGCGATTTTAAACGGATCAGCAGCATAGGTCAGTGTATTAAAACTGATTGTAAATTCCAGTTCATCGTACGAGAAAGGAATATTATCAGTAGTACCCTCTTTAACGGCTCCTTCGTCTGCCAGCCATCCGAAAGTAATTTCGTTTCCATTTGTACCCATGGCCGGAGCAACAATATATCCGCTCATCTTCACAGAAGGGAATGTTTCTGTTACTTCATATTCATAATCCCCCACGGGAAGCATCTTATATTCATTTCCACCGGAGATAAATGTCAGAAAGGGAAATTCCGGACGGGTCAACGGCAGGTCTACTGTTTTTGTAACTGTTGTCAGGTTCACATTCTGTAATACATACACCACGCTGGCTGTTTCATTGGGTGTGTATTGATAGAAAGGTACATAGAAACGACCGCTGTAGTCGCCGTCTGTTTTTGTACGGATTACTACTTCGCTCACCATTTCGGGGCCATAATACAGTTGTGCTTTTACTGTAGATAGAGCCACCTCGGTATCCGAAACGTTCACAGAGAAAGATAAACTATCCCCAAACATAGCTCCGGAAGAGAAATCAGTAGCAGAGTGAATCACCGGATTACCCGGTTTTTTATCGTCATCGTCCGAACAGGAAGCCATACACAGGCAGCCTGCCAAAAGAAAGCATATATATAAATAGTTTTTCATACCTCAAGATTTAATTTTTCCATAAATAAGAGACTACTGACTGAGAAGGTACTTCATAAGCAAAAGAGTTTTCGCCATCAGTAATAGCTATATTTCTTTTCTGACCTGTATTATTACATAACACTACCGCATAACTGCCGTCTACATTTTTGAAAGCACTGAAAGTGACACTTTCTTCGCTATATCCGAGCGTACCGATGCGAGCAGCTCCCGGTTTTACAACTGCCGACAGATGACCAATGATATAGTAATGAGAATTACGGATAATGGTTTTAAAATCAGAATTATCAATATCAACCGCACCGTAGCAGGTCTGGCATCCTCCGTCGCGATTAGGTCCAAGATCAGTATCCAGCATCAGATTCCATACAATTACAGCCTTGCACCAGTTGTTTATTGTTCCCAAAGCAACCTGCTCCATATCATCAATCAGGCGTTCTTCCATACTCCGGCCAACATTCCATGTACCGATAGATGTTTCGGTAAAGATCAGTTCTTTATCCGGACGCTGATCGTGGATATTGAGCAATTCGGAACGGTCGCCCCCATAATTGTGGAATGCGGCACCGGTTACATATTGGTCGGCTTCGCTATTATCATACACCTGAATGGGATAATTTTTCTGGCTATCTATATCATCATAGTTATAGTTATGATCAAACACATAGATTTTCACATCAGACAGATTGGCTTTTGCCAGTTGAGGACCTAAACCTGTTGCTATAAAATTGGCCTGTTCATCAGCATACATCAATAAAGAAGCTGAGTTTCCGGCATTCAGCGGTTCATTCTGTGGAGTGATAGAGTAAATAGAAATACCATTTTGATTCATTGCCTGTATCCATTTTACAAAATAAAGGCCATATTCCTCGTAATAGGCAGGATTCAGGTGTCCTCCCGTCCAGGAGATATACGGTTCGGTATCCCCTAATTTTTCTACTTTCATCCACCGGGGACAGGTCCACGGCGAACCAATAATAAGGATGTCCGGATTAATGGCAAGTATCTCTTTCAGAATAGGAATAATATACTTTGTTTCTTCTTCCTGAAGCGCAAAGTTTTCAATACCTTCTTCGTCGCAGCAGGTATATTCGCTCAACGAAAAGTCCAAACAACCAATAGCAATACGAATGTAACTCTGGCCCACTCCCTCCGTAACAGAAAACGTTTCTTTCAGGAACTTAGTCCGGTCTTCCTGTGTCATCTGTAACAAATTAAAACAGGTAGAACCGGTTATAGCCGCGCCAAAACCATCCATCGTCTGATACTGAACAGACGGATCCAGTATGATTGTAGCCGGAGCCATACTCGCGTTTGATTCGAAATCCACTGCTCTTTTAGCAAAATCCATACTCCGGGTAGTAGTGGTTACATAAATGGATACATCCCCTTCTGTTTTTACATTTTCATCCGGACCGGTAAGATCCAAATCGTTGTTATCATTTCCACAGGCAGCCAAAGCACCTAGAAAACAACAAAATACCAATACTATATTTTTTAAATTCATTTTCATTCGTTTTTAAGTTTAACAATTCAATCAATAACCCGGATTCTGTTCTAGTTTCGGGTTCTGGTCTATTAAAGCCTGTGGTATCGGCAATAGGTAAGATGTTTCATCAAACAGATAGACCTGTGGCAATCTGCCCGAATCTTTTGCATATACGGCATTCATTACCTCTTCTACCTTATCCAGACGAACCAGGTCAAACCAGCGTTGTCCTTCGAAAGCCAATTCCAGGCGACGTTCTTTTAACAAAGCATCCAACATCCGTTCTTTGGTTGCTTTGGTTGTTGCATCCAATTTAGCCAATCCTACACGGGTACGGACACGGTCGATAATATCGGCAGCTCCGGCCAGGTCCGGATTGTCTTTCATAATCATAGCTTCTGCTTTCAGCAATAACACATCGTCAAAGCGGTATTTAATGATACTACTTACACCTGAACGGCATTTATACATGAATGCGTAATTATTGGCAGGATAATAATTACTCCAGCTACATTTATAATAAACGACAGATTCGTTCAAACGGATTTCATCATTTTCGCTTTGGTAAGCCCTTACCAGATCACGGGAAGGAGTTACCCATTTTGCCCAACTGAAACTATAATTCGGATCCAGCAAATCTTTTCCAAACATCCAGCTACACCAGTTTCCGCTGCCTGAAAAGAATTGAGCTTCGAGAATGGATTCTACCGTATTTCTTTCCCGGGCGTCATTATTTTCATCATTCATACCGAACAGATCACGGAAATCGTTTACCAGATCAAAACCATCGGCTTCTACTTCGTTGCAATATTGTATTACTTTATCATAATCCCGTAACGGTTTTTCAGCATATACTTTGGCAAGAAGCGTACGGGCAACCGATTTGGTAAACAACGTTTTGTCTGCCCGGTTATTATCGGGAGCCGATTTTACAGCATCCAACAGGTCTTCTTCTATCTGCTGATACACTTCCAGTTCCGTATTCTGTTCCGGGAAATATTCATCATAAATTTCTCCAATCGTATCCGATGTAATGTCACCTGCCACGGTCGTAATAACAGGTACATTTCCCCACAACCGGACCATATCAAAGTATACCATTGCCCGGAATATCTTAGCCTGCGCCTTATAACTTTCCCGCTCGGCTGTAGTAAGTGAATTATCCCTTACATCATCAATATTACAGATCAGTTTATTGGCCCGCGCCACATCTTCCAGATAACGTTCCCAGTCACGTTGAATAACCGAGTTTGAACCTTCAATGCCATTTGTTTCAAACGGTACTACTTCGGCACCTGTGGTTCCGGCATAAGCGTTATCCGCATGCGATTCCGCTATCAATAGCAAATCCATGTACCAATGCTCCTGGCGGTCCCTCATCTGATTATAAATAGTCTGCATATGGCTTGCTACAGCCGCTTTATCTTTAAAGACAACACTTTCGCCGTCATTCATACCTTCCGTAACATCCGAGTAAGTATCCAGCGGATCATAATCCAGCGAACAACCTCCCAGTGTAAGGAGCGAACTACTTATGAATGTTCCTAATATATATCGTAGTTTCATCGTGTTTTTATTATTAGAATTCAACATTTAATCCAAATACAAAAGATTTACTATGAGGATAGGTTCCCCAGTCTATACCCTGAATGGCTCCTTCATTACCAAACTCATTTACTTCAGGGTCCATACCGGAATAACCGGTCCATGTAAGCAGATTACTTGCAGTAAAATAAGGCTGTAACCGGTTGATACCCCATTTTTTCAGGATGTCTGCTTTTATATTATAAGAGAGAGAAATATCCTTTACCCGCAGATAACTTCCATCTTCTATAAAATAGGTTGAGTTTTTAATATCAAACCCGGCTTTAGGCACTTCCGAAATCTGCCCGGTACCCTCCAGCGTTCCAATACACGGGTAGACTGGTTTTTACCGTCATACATTCCTTCTGTTTCAATGCGGGAAGCATTGAATATATCATTCCCGTAAGAACCCTGTAAGAAAATACTCAGGTTGAAATTTTTCCATGAAAAGTTATTGGTCAAACCAAATACAAAATCAGGGTTCGGATCACCAATATAGGTACGGTCGGAAGAGGTGATGCGTCCATCGCCATTCAGGTCACGGTACATCAATTCGCCGGTTTCCGGGTTTACACCATCACTGATATATCCGTAGAATCCACCCAATGCACGTCCTGGTTCGTTACGAACCACATTTTCATTAATAACATCGCTTGTGTTCGCATCATAATATACCTGTTGCAATTCCAGTTTTTCCAACCGGTTGCGGTTGAACGAGATATTAAAATCCGTACTCCACGAGAAAGCTCCCTGCAGATTCTGGCTGCTTATAGTTACCTCAAACCCCCGGTTGGTCATTTCGCCTTCATTTCGCTGAATTGTATTTGCTGCTGCTGCTCCGGGAGGTAACGTTACCCACATCAACATATTCGTGGTACGTTTATAGTAGTAATCCAGACTAACAGTCAACCGGTTTTTAAATGCGGTAAAGTCAAGCCCGATATTTGTCTGTGAAGTCGTTTCCCAGGTCAGGTCGCTTGTACGGAGATTGGCCTGGCTAATGGTTGGCACTGAATTTTCTTTCTCTGTTTCAAACCAGGCCTCACGGCTGATATTATATCTTTGTAAGTAAGCATAATCGCCAATACCGGACTGATTACCGGTTTGTCCCCAGCCTCCACGCAGTTTTAAATCGTCCAGCCATTCCAGACCACTCATAAACTCTTCGGAAGAGATACGCCACGCAGCCGAGAAAGAAGGGAAAGTTCCCCAACGGTGATCCGGATGCAATTTGGAAGAACCGTCCATACGGACATTCAACGTCAACAAATATTTGCTGTCATAATTATAAGAAGCACGTCCAAGATAAGACATAATACCCCATTCCGAAGCTCCGGTACCGGTATCACCCCAGGATATTTTATTCGCGGCATTCAGTGTCTGAATCTGGTCATCTTTATAGTGTGTCCCATTGATCCAGCTATTCCGGTAATCGGAGTCTGTCCATGATGAACCAGCCATTACTTCAAGGCCATGTTTCTTAAATGTTTTATTGTATGTAAGGATATTATCAAAAGTGAGTACTGTATTCATGTTACAGGCATCATACCCTTCCCCATACTGTTCACGTCCGCGGCTGGTCGAAACCGGATCCAGGAACCGTGTGGTCAACGCATTTCTGCGGTCCAGAGAAAACGTTGATTTGAATATCAGTTCCGGCATAAAAGTAATGGTTGCATTTCCGGATGCCAGTAAACGGTTTTCTTTCTCCCGGTTGTTTTTACTCCGGGCCATATTTTCTATCGGATGTGCAATGTTCACACCATAAAAGTTATTGTAATACTGTCCTTCACGATAAGGATCCCATATAGGTGCATAGGTAGGTGTATTTATTACCGAAAGGATCACCCCACCCCGGTTGGCACCTGTACCGGTAGACAAACCATTTTTATTATAATCGGCATAGGAAATATTCGCACCGATAGTTAACTAGTTACGTACCTTGTTTTCAATATTGGCACGGAAGTTATATCTTTTATAAAAAGCCGTATTCAATACACCTTTTTCGTCCAGATACCCACCTGACAGGAAATATTTCAGTTTTTCGGTTCCACTTGAAACAGATAGCTGGTAACTCTGTAAAATACCTGTAGAATAAGCTTCGTCAAACCAATCGGTCTGGTCAGTCAGTCCGTCAGGCAGGTTTACTAACCCGATTTCATCCTGTAATTCTTTGTATTGAGCCGCATTCAATGACTTAATCTTGTTGGAAACCTTATTCATACTGAGCTGTGCATTGAATGAAATCTTCGCATCTCCACGTTCGCCGGCTTTAGTCGTAATGATCACAACACCATTAGCAGCACGCGAACCATAAATAGCGGCGGAAGAAGCATCTTTCAGGATTTGCAGACTGGCAATGTCATTTGGAGAAAGGAAATTAATATTGTCTACCGGAACGCCGTCTACCACATACAACGGATCGTTGCTACCATTGAAAGAGGTTGTTCCACGCACCCGGATAGCCAATTCGCCACCAGGAGTTCCACTGGGCTGTACTACCGTAACACCCGCTGCTTTACCCTGTATAGCCTGTCCGGCGGAAACAATGGGCCGTTGGTCCAAATCTTTGGTTGATACGGTAGAAATTGCCGTCGTTACATCTTTCCGCTTCACGGAACCGTACCCGATTACAACCACTTCGTCCAACAATTCTGTTGCTTCACGCAACGAAATATCCATTTTACTGCCTGTTACTCTGATCTCGGTTGTTTCATATCCTACATACGAGACTACCAGGGTAGCTCCCTGCGCCACAGTTAAGGTAAAATTTCCGTCAATATCGGTAATGGTTCCGTTCATCGTATTCTTTTCCAGAACCGAGACCCCGATCAACTCCTCTCCGGTGGAAGAGTCCGTCACCTGACCGCCTATCTGTAAACTTTGCGCATATGCCGGAAGATATCCGGGGAGCATAAAGCACAAAAGACAGAAACCGGTCACAAGATGTTTTTTTAAAACAATCTCTTTCATACATTTCATGATAATTAATTTAAGATGAATATTAGATTTAAAAAAGCTTTTAAAAACTTACGAAAGCAAAAGTATAAGCTAACGTTCCGGAAACTTTTTCAATTCATAAAAAAAGTACCGGTTTCATTTTTTAAAGTTTTACAAATCAACAGTATAGAATTTAAAACACAAACAAAAAAGTACTGATTTAGGAATCCCGTTTACTCTACATTGGGTTGGAAAGTACCGATCTTTTTAACAATCTCTTCGAATTCGTCACGCGATACCGCAGCTTTATTACGCACTTTGGTGCGATAGTTATAAACGGTACGAAGAGAGTACCGCAGGAAGCCTGCAATTTTAACACTATCGGTAATTCCCAGACGGATCAGGGCAAAAATCCGCAGCTCGGTATTTAATAATTCATTTGATTTTGGATAAATCTCTTCTCCGGGAGTCAGTAGTTTATTAAACTCTTCTACAAAGGTGGGATATATATTCAGGAATATACTATCAAAGTTTTTATAGAGTTCATTTAATTCGTTCTCAACAAATAAATTAGATTTCAGCATTTTGTATAACTCTTCCAATTGGTTGTTCCGGGCTTTGGTATTCAGGTTTTTGCGGTATTCTTCCAACTTATCTATGTAATCCGAACACAGGTCAAAGAAATGAGCAATATATTGTTCCTTCACATGGTTAGCCTCGTTCAGATTTTCGTTGGACTGCTGTAAAGCACCGTTGATTTTTCTCAATTCCAGGTTTGTGTTATACAGTTTCTTCCGGATACCAGACAGGCGATTTACCTGTTTAAAGATAAATATTAATCCGATAATCAGACAGATAGAAAGGATACTGATAGAGATCAGCGAATATTGCAACTCTTTTTTCCGTTTATACTCTTTTTCCTGATAGGAAGAGTTAATAATCGGGCAAAACTCCGATGCTTCCATAGCCCGGTAACGAACATTACAAAGTACAGCATCGTCCAATGCCGCCTGAATAAACTGGTAAGCACGGTCTATATTACCCTGTTCATAATAAAGAAGAGCCAGACTCTGCAAAGAAGCGTTGTCTTTCGTACTGTTTACAATATCGGCAATAGCAGAAATAGAATAATATTTTTTCTGAAGTTCTATATCTCCTGTGGTTTCTTTATATAAATGTCCCAATACATAGGCTATCATTGCCCGTTCCTCATCTTCATCCGTTGTTTTATCCAATAGTTCAAGCAATATTTCTTCCCCGGTTTTACTGTTTCCATGTCCGTGGTATCCCTCTTCATAGATCAGTTTAGATGCATAATGCATATCGTATTCCAGTGATCCGGGAGTTAAGACAGTCAATAATGAATCTCTGTAAACACCACTTTTCGTATAATATTCGTGTAAATTAGTAGCCTGTCCGTAATGGGAATAAAACTCCATATAGGTATAATAATACATCCGGGTAAGTTCTTCCGATAGCCTGGATTTGTCGATACTTTCCAGTATTTCTTTTGCTTCTATATACATTCCACGGGTTGAATAGAGCCAAACAAGCAATAATTCGGATTGATACCTGAGATCATCCCGTTTCATCTTAACCGCTAATTGCCGGTTATTCCGGATATATACAACAGCCGAATCGGTTCTGTATTTCCGGAATTCCTCGTATAATTTCAGGTTTACATCGTATAGTTGCAAAGGAGGAAGTTCAGTCAGGGAGAGTAACTGGCGGAGATCGTTGATTCGTTGTTCTTTAGCCTGTGTGTAAAAATCCCGGTTAGCCATAATTGAATTCAGACGTACACTAATAGAATCGTCAGCATTCACAAATACAGGAAGCATTACAAGTATAAGAATGAGAAATAAAAACTGTTTTTTCATGGACACAATTAAGTTAACAAATTTCAACTACACTATATATCATCTATCTAATAGAAAACAAATATACAGGATTGAATGTATTTTTACAAATTCCGTACCTCTGAACTCATATAAGTGTTCTGTTAAAAATGACAATCCGAAGGCATTCCTATGCCATCCCGATGTTATTAGAGCGCAAGGCCGAAGGCACTCCTGTGCCACTACGTTGGCATTACAGTGCCATGCAGATTGTCACTGCAGTGCCATACTGTTGGCACCAGGGTGCCTCAAAGATGTTACGGTAGGTCTGACTTATACTAAAAAAGGTTGTCAGTATTAGGTACTGTTTACTATTAAAATTG
>JAJQAZ010000134.1 GCA_021203545.1 Tannerellaceae bacterium
ATTACAAATCCTTATATCCCACAGGCGGGGATTGCAAATCCCCTTCGACCAACAACAAAAAATCCTTAAGCCCACGACATTGACGAGGACGCTACGCCGAACGTTTGGATTCAAATCCGCGCCAGCAAGAAATGAGTTAAATATCAGAATCGGGGAGGGGGGCCGCCCGGGCCGTCGCCTCTGAAGCCTCCGCCCCGTGGGCCACGCATATCGCCCATGCCGGCACCGCCGGAGAATATCTGGAAACGGTAGATGAAATGGACCATAAAATAACTGCCCAGCGTATTGTATTCCGAATCCCGCACATAGTTGGCTGTAACAGTACGTGATATATTGGTTCTTTGTTGTAAGATATCATATATTTTAAATCGTAGGGTTGCCTGTTTATTTTTCAGGAAAGATTTCGAAGCTGCCGCATTCCATAACACTTCTTTCTGGTCGAAACCATCTGAATAACCGGCATTTGCTGAATAAGTGATATCACTTTCTACTTTCAGATCCCATGGCAGATAAATAATAGTCGTTCCTTCTACACCGTAGTTCCAGGTTGTCAGGTCATTCTGTTTCTGCAGTGTGTTCTTAACATCACTGTATTGTACATTCCCTTTGATTCCGAGATCCAGATAATCCGAACGGAAATCAAAACTTAAACGTTCCTGTAATGTTAAGTTTTTACTGGTATTTTTATCTGCGTTAACGAATCCGTTACTATTATTATAACCGGCATATGTCATAGTACTATAAGAGAACTTTTTGTTGCGTAAATGAGAGATGATCATCATCCGGGTGCTGACATTAAAGTTTCCGTTTACATTTTCGTAAGTAGTCATCCTTTTACCACTACCATCGTTCAGATATTCAGATTTACTTGCAATAGCATTAATCACATAGTTGGCATTTGCCGTAAATATATAATTACGCTGCTGTTCCGGCATAAATTTCTGGTAACGGATCATTAAGTTGTTAGTATACGTAGGTTTCAGGTCCGGATTACCGGTTGTAATATTCGTCGCGCTTGTTACTTCCTGTACCGGTTGTAATTGTGTCATACTGGGTTGGCTGGTGCGGCCGTTGTAATTGATCCGCAGATTGGTGCGTCTGTCCCAGAGATAATTAAACTGTGCCATGGGAGAAAAGTTTACCACCGTACGTGAGAGTTTGGAAATGGTGCTATCGCCTACAAACGTATGGCTACTACTATAGGAAGGGTCTACATTAACCCCTAACAAATAGTTATACTTTTCACGTTGCGCCCTGAAACTAACACTGGCACGTTGAGTGATAAAGTTGTTCTCGTAACTCTGGCTATAGGCACTATCCAGCATATTGTAAATACCGTTAGCATCCGGACTGAATGTGTTTTTGATTGCTTCCTGTTTATTCTGGCTGAAACTATACGTAGCCTGGATAAAGTTATTTCTGCCAATGGGTTCTACAAATGATAGATAAGCCCGGTAATTAAAACCATTGTTTTCGTAGCGAAACTGTTGATCTATCTCTTCTGTGGGAACCCCCTGGGTACGTTGATAATATTCTGTGAAAGAATAGTTATCCCCATCGTTATACTGGTCTATGTATCCTCCTGACAGCGAGGCACTGAATACACGTCCGCGATTATTTAGTTTCCGGCTGTATTCTAACTGCGCATTCACATTATAGCTTTCGCCTTTTGAATAATAGTTTTCATTGATCGTATAAATCGAATCTCCGTACATATCATACGAATAGGTATGGCCGTTGCTAATATTCTCACTCATGTTGTAACTAATGTTGGGCCGGAAAATGATTGTAGTAAGTGTATCCGGTTTCCACTCCATTCGGAAGTTAGCAGCCATAGTATTTCCTATAACGTCGTTTCTGTTTCTTTCATTTTCGAATGTCGAACTATCGGCAGCCAGTATATTTTCAGTCCGGTTTATACTCTCTGCATTCCTGTCGGAATGTGTGTAACGAACATCTCCATTCAGGCTTAGGTTGGGTTTGAATTCTTTGTTGAAATTTACTCCCAGGTTTCCGGAAGTTGTAATTCCGTTTCCTACTCCGCCACTACCGCCACGCATACCACCGGCTCCACCCCGCATACCGGAGAAAGTATTGCCGGCCAGGTCGCTCGAGCCCATGTTATTTGTATTGTTAATCCCACCCATGATAGTTAGCTGGTCGTTATTAATAAAACGGTTTACCATCGCATTGGCTTCGTAGCGGCCATCGCTTCCGTATCCGGCAAACGCATTCCCAAACCAACCTTGTTTCATGCCCGGTTTAATAGTCAGGTTAATAACATTCTCTTCGTCTCCATCATCAAACCCGGTCATCATCGCCATATCGCTTCTTTTCTCGAAAGTCTGGATCTTATCAATCATATCAGCCGGCAGGTTTTTAGAGGCAACTTTCGGGTCGTCCGAAAAAAACTCTTTTCCATCTACCAAAACTTTAGAAATATCTTTCCCGTTAATGGTGATTTTTCCTTCGCTATCTACCTCTACACCCGGCATTCTTTTTAATAGATCTTCCAATACAGCTCCTTCTGTTACTTTATATGAATCAGCATTGTATTCCACTGTATCGTTGCGCACTACCACTTCGGCCGCTTTTCCGATTATCACAGCTTCTCCGAGGCGTACAGTTCCGTCGGTCATCTCTAACCGTCCTACATTTACCGGATTTCTTCTTCCGGTTATCTGCAGAGGCTGGAACACCGGATCAAAACCAATATACGAAACATGTAACAGGTATTCGCCGGCCTTTATATTTTTGATGGAGAAACTTCCGTTTCGGGAACTAACTACTCCACCAACCATAGTACTGTCTTTTACATTCAATAGCCGTACGGTAGCCTGTTCGATAGGTTCTTTGTTTCCTTCTTCAATGATTATTCCCCTTACTTCAACCCCGGCCTGCTGGGCATATCCGGAAAATGGTAATAGAATAAATAGTAATACAAAAAGGAATCTTTCCGCTTTCATACAAATCATTTTTATCAGCAGTGCAGAATATTGTTTGGTATAAGTAGCCGCCTACTGGTTTCTTTTAGTTATCAATTTGAAAAAATAGACATCATTTATTAAGCTTAGTTTAATAAGATACGTAAGGATTTATTTTTATTAACAAATTTGGCCTGTTTTAATTTCTTAGTATATGAGAATAAGTCTCTGTGTTAGAGTTGAAAATTAGTTAATTGAATCTTTTTTTTCTAATTAAGTTAAACTATTTCGCCAAATAGTTGTCTATTATCCTGAAGTGCTTTAATAAGGTATTAACAAAAGTATAACTAATTAAAATAGAAGTGATTAAGAAGATAGTAGGTTTATGTTTAGTGGTGTTGATGAGTACAGCCTCACTGTTTGCACAGGATGGACGTCGGGGTCAGAGAGATTTTGACCCAACCGAAAGGATCGAGAAAACGGTCAAAGACCTGAATTTGAATGATGATCAGGCAGCACAATATCGTGCAATTGAAAAAGAATATGCCGATAAATGGAAAAATGATCGTGAAAGAATGGATGGTAACCGTGAGGACCGTGAACAGATGCGTGCCGATATGGAGAAAAGACGTGAGGAGATGGAAAGAATGCAGAACGAAAAGCATGAACGTGTAAAACAGATCCTTACAGACGACCAGTATAAAAAATATCTGGAATATCAACGTCCACCGCAGGGACCGCGTGGCGACAGAAAAAGATAAACCAAAAGTTTTATAAAACAAAACAGCCGACATATTCTGGTATGTCGGCTGTTTTTATTTATGAAAACACTGATCAAACTTACACAACATTATAAAGTAGTCAGTTTTAGATTCCGCCAGAGAACTTTGATACCTCCGCCGTCGTGTATTTGCAGGGCGATGCGGCCTTGTCCTTTCCCTATCTTTTCATCTTCAAAATCAACCATTTGTTCTCCGTTCAGCCAGCTGCTAATACGGTCTCCCTGTACGCGGATACGCATCGTGTTCCAGTCGCCTACTTTCAGGAACTCTTCCTGTTCGGGAGTGATTTGTTTCAACCAGCCCCGGCCGTACGATTCATATACACCGCCGGTCCATGACCTTTGGGAGCTACTTCAACCTGCCATCCGTTTACTTTTACACCTTCAGGAATAAAAGAGCGGATAAATACACCCGAGTTACCATCGGCCTCCTGCTTGAATTCTACAGTCAGGTCAAAATCATTATAATAATTGCGGGTAGCCAGATAGCCATATTCTTTATCGGGACCACTTTCACAAATCAGTAAACCATCTTTTACATACCACAGTTCGGTACCATAAGCTTCCCAGCCGTGCAGATCTTTTCCGTTAAACAGCTCTACCTCTTTTGTTTTGCGGGGTAACTCTTTAATTTTAATATTGCGGAACGAGGCCGGATAACCATGATCCTGCAGACAGATCACTCCTCTGTTTGCTAAACCATATTCCGGGGCATTTTCCCATTTACCACTGTTTTTACGGGCGTGCCAGTCATCTGTCCATGCTTCGAACTCCAGAATTTTCTCACCGTTCAGCCAGTGTTCCACATGGCCGTTATCGAATACAATCTTTGAATTGTTCCATTCTCCGTATGGATTTACTTTCATCTTTGATTTGTCGGGCAGATACATAGCATAATCCACCCCCAGTTTCTGCCACTCTTCTAATGGCTCCTCAAAATTGGGTTCGTCTATCAGTTGATATTCCGGACCAGTTACGTAAGGCACCTTGTATTCCGGGCGTTCCACCACATGGTAAAGCATACCGCTGTTACCACCTTTGGAGAGTTTCCACTCCCAGTATAATTCGAAATTATCGAATTCTCGGTCTGTTACAATGTAGCCGCTACCGTCGCTTCCATCGCCTTTTGCCTGAATACATCCGTCTACAACATGCCAGGGCTCAGTTAATCCTGTGCCATTATAATCGCGCCAACCCTGCATGGTTTCGCCATCAAACAACAGTTGCCATCCTTCGGCAATTTCTTTATCACTAAGGGTATTGTGCCTTGTTCCTGAACAGGCAATCAGAGAAATGAACAGGACAGGAAGAACTGCCCATACTTTTTTAGTCTTTGTCTTTTCCATTTTATAAAATGTTTAGATTTATAGTAATGAATGAAGCAAAGATAGAGAAAAGTTTTGTTACGGCTATAAGGGTATTACTCAAAACTGGGATTTACACTTTGCCCTATCCAGTCAGGCAGTGTAATTCCTATCAAATGGTCGTTGCCTCCGTATTCGAATTCAATATTAATCACCTGGCTGGCACCATCCTGTATGGAGATTTTTTCTTTCGCCAGAAATTCAGTCAGGTTCAAATTGTCTATCTTTTCCTGTCCATCTATGTTTCTGACCACACGGATAAAAATATCGTTTTCGTTTTTAAAGTGCGGTATCAGAGAGGTAGCAAATAGCAAAGGTTGCTGCTCGTAATAAACCAACCGGCTTTTGTTTTTGAAATTGTTTTTCTCTTCCTCCGGATATTCCAGCAGATAGTTATATCTGGAAGGTAAATTGTTTATCTGTACTTCCGGGTATATTATATCCGGGTTCTCCATATCCTTCAGGCCTTTTATAAACACGTTGATTGTATGGAAAGCAGTCATGAACGGTAGAGTATGATAGGTCATATCATTAGGTGCGACTACTACTTTATAATGGAAATATTCATCTTCCGGATCAATTGTAAATCTTTCTGTACCTCTTAGATCCGGCGCATAATAAAGGGAGTCGATAGAAGTCGTAGTTTGATGCAGAATAACAGACCGTTCAAAGATATTGACGGAACTCAGTTCTGCCATCAGGGAGTTATTGGCTATATTCCCCCAGCCAACAACATAATAAGTACCAGGCTCTACATTCAGGGAGGCTGAGTTGGTTGTATCCAAATCTGTTTGGTTTAATCTTACCTGCTGATACAATGTGTGGTTTTCGTCAAATAAAACAATATCAATCCGGTGTAACTCTTCTTTGAATTTATTATTTCCTCCGGAATTGGTGTATTCAAACAGCAGTTCCAATACCGTTTCGTGTTTATTCTCCGGACACCAACTGTAGTCCTCTTTCATACACCCGGTTGTAAGGAGGAGTAAAAGTAGAAGAGATAAAAAGGAGTAAACCCGGCGGTAAGGAGAGAAATTTTTCTCCACCCAAATAAGGCATATATAATTTATTGGATTCATATCTTTACAATTTTACCGCCGGGTGAATGTTAGTTATTCAAAACTAGGGTTCACTTTAATAATCTTCCAGGGCATTAATTCAACAGTAACGATTACATCTTTTTTCTCATTGACTTCAGGCACTTCGCCCAAATCATTTTCATCGAATTCAACAGACTCCATTTTATAAATATTACCACCTTCGATATTTACAAAACCACCGGCTATGTTGTCTATAGAAGTATAACCGGTAACAGTTAGGTAGGCTTCACCCGCTACACCTGTTTTTGAGTTAGCAAAGAGACTGTTATCTGATAATGTTACTTCCAGGAAATGGAAAACAATATGAGGTGTTGCATTGGCAGTGGCAAATACATTGTAAGCCCAAGTTTGATTTTCAGGTTTTACAACTTTATTCTCTGATTCTTTTATATAGCTATTACCAGCTCCGTCATCAAACAGATATTTATCATAATCATTTAAATATTTACCATCAATTGGTTTCAAACGTGATTCGCCATCCGGATAATCGTCTAAAGTTTCTCTGTAATATTGTTCAAAATTCTGCGAGTAATTTTCAACAGAAGCATTTCCCACTTTTCCATCCGGTAAAACTTCAAGATAGAAATTATTAATATAAATACCTGCCAGTTTATAGGACTTGATATCACTTTTACCTTCTAATTTATCGACTTCCAACCGGGCAATGATTGGTTTTAATTTGATATTAGCCGTGCAAGGCTCTCCTGTAACCGTTGGTTCTTCTATAGGGGCTGCTCCGTATAAGCCGCCTTTCGAAACACCGTAATCACCGGCTTTTTGTGTATCATAACTGATTTCCGGAATTTCTGAAAGATTTACATAATTGGCTGCTGCTGTAAAGTTTCCATACAGATGTACCTGTGTTGCATCTCCATGTACCTGTTCAATCTTTGTCCCTGTTTCCAGCTGGGCGGCAGTTAATGTACCTGCTACCTGGTCGTTTGTAATACGGATATACCGTAAGATACGACCGGCATTGTCGGTAAAATACAGAGCACCTTCGGAGAAGCTTACAACATCTTCTGTCGCAGTATTCGTATCAGCTTTTGTGCTCTTTTCAAACTTGATGTACAAATCACGGGGTGAATTGTTACCTTCGTCTCCACCGGTTTCATCTGATTTGTTACAACTTGCTAATCCTGTTAATAAGACTGCGCAAGCAATGAAGTAGTTTCTAATTTTCATGACTTAAACGATTTGTTAGTTTACTATTCGGGTTAATAAATATTTGTTAGTTTATAATCTGTTTCTTTTCTTTCTTCTTTCAATATCTTTCCGTAGTAATTCTACTTCCTGCAGATTATACACAGTAGCTTTAATATCCTGCAGATTTGCTTTCTTTAAATATTCTTCCGCTTTGCCGGGATCGCCCGCCAGCAGATAATACGCACCTATATTATTATAAGCTCTCGGGTCGTCGGTTACTTTCATCAGATGGATTCCGGCCGATTCATAATCTCCCCTTACCAGTAAACTGGCCGCAGCATTGATCCGTACAATGGGATCGTCGGGATACAGTTCTGCCGACTTTTGTATCAGTGCATGCCACTCTTCCGAATCTATCGTCTGCTTTTCCGCAACCATAAATATTTCGAATGGGCTTAGATTTTCCGGATTCCGTTGTAGTAGTACTTCTGTTTCCTCTATACTGTAATCCCTAACGATATAGTTAATCCGGTATTTCACCCGCCTTAGCTGTGGAAAGTAATCGGTAAGCAGAATAGTATAGGTTCTGCCCAATGTTTTCAGGCGTTGCTCTTTCCTGTCCGGAAGATCATCGCTGTCTATAATATGCAGGATACGATCCTGGTCAGGCAGGTAATTCTCTTCCACCAGCTTCCGGAGTCCGTCCCAGTCTTCCGCAACAGCCGTGACCTGAAATAAACTACCCGGAATGTCAAAATATTGATTGATGTATAACTTCAACGCTCCGGCCCGTGCAAGCGATAAACGTTCGTTCGTTGCGTATGAACCATCGGGCGACGCATGTCCCTGTATCTGAATCCTGGTAATCAATACATCTTTATCACTATATACTTTGGTAACTGAATTCTTAATTTTTGAGAGTTCCACCGGATTGCGTCTGAAGTCAGATAGAATAACCGATTGTCCCACTTTGAAATCCAGAAAAGCAGTCTCTTCTACATTCCTGTGTTTGGGTTCCTGCAGGGGTGCAATATAGTTTACCCGTATTTGTGGCTGGTAAGGCAGCATCGGCTCTATTTTCACCCGGGCTTTGTTTTCAAGTGTATACCTCTTTTCTGAATCTGCACATCCGGCCAATATCTGGTGAACTTTCAAAGAGGCAGTACCCATCCATAATTCATAAGGTACCGAATAATTATATACCAGTATTGTATCGGTGGTACGATTTATATCTAACCTCATGTAAGGAGGATGATACTCGTCTTTTCTATAGTTGAAGTGGATATTTCTGTTATAAAAACGTGCTTTTTTCTTTCCATTAATCAATACTTCCGGAAATGTGTATGTTCTTTTCTCTTTTTCCGCAGACAATTCCGAAATGATGGTAAGGCTCTGGTATGGATTAACCGAATGGCTGTGTACCATAATCGCCATTTCTATGTGCAAACTATCTTCTTTTTCCTCGAGTAATATAGAGGAAAGAGCAGCAATCTCACTATACTGGGCATATCCGGTAAAATTGAGTAGTAAAGTATATATTGTCAGTAGGATTCTTTTCATTTTTCGTATGGATTATCAAGTAGTCTTTATAATAAATAAATCAATGATAGCCCGAGTTTGGTAGGACCTACATAATACCGGTTTTCCTTCCCGATATAATCTCCGCGCAGCCGACATTCATACTTCTTATAACCGGCATAAGCATATCCTACTCCGATGGTCGCCTGCAGATTCCACCGTTTGCCGAGATACCACTGGTAACCGTAACTGATACCGCCTCCTGCAAAGTAGCCTTCGTAACGATGGTTTTTCATTCCCGGAAGAATACCTAAGGGTAATTCAATACCGCCCATATTGTACTTTCCATAAAAAGAGTGTATCCCCCAGAAACTACCGTTGAATTTCTCACAATTCCACAAACGTACTTCCGGCTGTATTACCCAATGTTTGATTTTCTTATTCTCTTCCCTGCTGCCGAAACGCCACGGATTATAGGCACCCTGTATATCAATGGTTACTTTTTTACTTAAAGCCGTTTCAATTCCTATATTAGGAGTAGTGGTTGCCCAGTAGAGAATATTGGTGTTGATCCCAACCTGTTGGGCTTTTAATGATGAGGTTATCATTAATAATATATATCCAAGCCATATGTTTATATAGTTCCTGTTCATGGCTTTATATGTATATGAAAGGCATGAGCTTTTATATATTGGAAATATACAAACCGGCTCGACAGGGTATAACAATCCCTACATACAATATGTATAAAAACTTTTTTCATTGGATCGGTAAACAAACAGGTTACTATCCTGCTGTTTCATTCGTTTTTAATTATAAAATAACTACATTACCTTCTCTGTCCTGTTATTAAAAAATAACGGTATAAAAATGAATAAACTCTTTATTTATGGAAACAAAAATAGAGGGGATTCTCTTATCGTTTGTTCATAATTTTCGTTCTAACCTTCATAATTCTTCGTTATTCTTTCTTTTGTTGCGTATAGCAACCGGAGAGAGCCCGAAATGCTTGCGGCAGAAGTCGCTTAACTGGGAGAGACCTGAAAAGCCGAATTCGTCGGCAATAACCTTCAGGGGTATAGATGTTTCGTAGATTTCACGGTAAACTTTCCGGATTTTTCGTTGAAGCATCCAGCGGTAAGGGGCCATACCAAATACTTTCCGGAACTGTTTTTCAAAGGCGGAGAAACTATAATTAGAAAGATGTGCCAACTCTTCCGCGGTCTTCACAGAGCTGTAATGAGAAAGAATAAACAGAGCAAACTTATATTCATCCTGCATAGCCGGAGCAAAGAATTTACCTAACTCTTCTATTGAATAGCAGTGTTTTATCAAACAGAATAGTTCAAATGTCTTAATACTGATTAAAGCATCATCAAACCGACCATCCTGCAAATAATCTTTCATATTTACCAGCCACCGGTAGAGCTGGATTTTTAAATCAAGTGTATAGAAAAGCGATTCATTCAGCGGAATAGAAGGAATCATATCTGTAGGTAGAAAATGATAGCAAACAGCAGCCAGATCACCTATTTCCAGGACAAGAACATGGGTATGCTTTTTAATGGAAAAATGGCAATCAATGCCGGGAGGCAAAAAGAGCATCTGTCCTTCATGTATAGTTTTAGGTTCATTGTCAGAAAAAGAAAGAATGGCTTCTCCTTCCAGAATAAAAATAATATCGGATTGCGATGTTAAAACCTTTTTTCCTGATCTGCATCTAAGGATAAAAATCGAGCTCCGAAATAAATCTTTCCGGATAAATCAAATAATGTCATAACATACAAATTGTCAGTTGTTTATTAATTCTTATAAAACTAATAAATAAAGAGTTCTTTCATTTCATGGTTTGGGTAATGTATCCACAAGTTCTATTTATTGTTGTATATGAATCTTTAACTATACCTTTCCAGAACAAAGGTAACAAAATTGTATAATTTCCAAATGTGTAATAATGATTATAAAATAACAAATTTCGTTTTTATGTAATTTTATAATATAACAGGCTTATAAATCAACAAATAATATTGAATATGTGTGTGCAATACATTTGATTTTTATATGAAAACTTTATTTTTGTGCATCTATTATTAATGAGTAAAAACTATTTATATGAAATTACTATCTATTCTTAAAAAAGGAATTTTGTTTACGGGGTTATTATTGTTATGGATTTCCGGATGTACCTCTTCAAAACCAACACAGGAAGCTATCGTAAATGAGACAGAAGCCTATTTACTTGTTTATTTCAAAGATAATGACCATAGTTTACATATGGCTGTAAGTTATGACGGATATTCTTTTGAGGATGTTCGTGATGGAGAACCTGTAATAGGAGGAGATACAATTGCTTATCAGAAGGGAATACGCGACCCACATATTTACCGTGGACCGGATGGCTCTTTTTATCTGGCGATGACGGATCTGCATATTTTTGCCCACCGGGCCGGTTTCCGGGATACAGAATGGGACCGTCCGGGAGAAGAATATGGTTGGGGAAATAACAAGGGCTTTGTATTAATGAAGTCAAACGATTTGATTTCATGGAAAAGAGCGAATGTGTTGATCGATGAGCAATTCGCCGGATATGAAAATATAGGATGTGCCTGGGCTCCCCAAACAATTTACGACGAAGACAAAGGTGAGTTGATGATCTATTTTACCATGCGTTTTGGTGACGGATTGAACCGGTTATATTATTCCTATGTAAATAACGAATATGATACATTGCTATCTGAACCGGCACTGTTATTTGAATATCCTGCCGAATGTTCCTATATAGATGGAGATATAACCAAAGTAGGAGATAAGTATCATCTTTTCTATGTTGCACATGATGAAGGCAGGGCGGGTATTAAAAAATCTGTTTCAGATTCTATCCATACCGGTTATCAATATGATCCACAATGGTACGATTTCGAGTCTGTAGTATGCGAAGCGCCCAATGTATGGAAACGTACGGATGAAGAATCCTGGGTACTCATGTATGATGTATACGGGGTAAATCCTCATAATTTTGGTTTTTGTGAAACTACAGATTTTGAAACCTTCGAATATCTGGGCCACTTTAATGAAGGAGTTATGAAATCAGTAAACTTTACATCTCCCAAGCACGGAGCCGTCATCCAACTAACCAAAAATGAAGCCGACCGTCTGATAACTCATTGGAAGTAATAAAAAACAAATACTTCTCCACAGAAGCGGCAACAGAATTAGAGACAGGCTTTTGAGATACTATAACAAAAAGTATCAGGTAAAAGTGTCATTGAAAACAAATCTATCGTTGTCCTCTCGCTGGCCACCGCTGGCACAGATTTAAATCTGTGCCATAACTCTTCCATAAAGTTTTTTGTCGAAAAGATTGCCACTTTGCATCAGGTGTGTTGTTAGTGTTTTGTTTATTATTGTTCAACAGTTTTAAAGATTAAGTTTTAAATGATAAGGGTT
>JAJQAZ010000174.1 GCA_021203545.1 Tannerellaceae bacterium
ATATTTGTTGTTATAAAAGTAAAACTGTATGTTAAAGTCATTACACATAGTTAATTATCGGAATCTGAAAGATTTTAAAATTCAGAAACTCGAACATATAAATTTGATTACCGGAAAAAATAATACAGGTAAGTCTTCTATTTTGGATGCTATCTGTTTGTATGCCTCAAGAGGAGATGTAAAGGTCATTCAGGACATTTTAGAGGAACGGGGGGAAGATTACACCCTTAGTTCTACTCCGGGCGACGATGATATTCTGGATAAAAATATAAAAACATTATCTGCTTTATTTACAGATAGAAAAAATGATAAAGTAATTTCAATAGGAGAAATAGATAACGATACGAAAGTAACATTCAAATTTGTTAAATATCAGGAAGAGAACATTACGGAAGTATCCGGAGGTACAATCAGAAGAAAAACAATCATTGATTCTGACAAGCCGGAAGAAGAAAATATGACCTATAAACCAGGATTCCAGATTATTTATAGGAAAGATGCTCTCCTGTTGGAATTAGATGCGAACCGGTATACACGGGCTAATAATTATAAATATAAAGAGAAAGCCGATAAATGGCAGTTTCTGTCACCTGCAAACTATGACCGTGGGGAACAATGCGGTATATTATTTGATAATATAGCTTTGACCGATAAAGAGAGTTATGTAATAGAGGCACTCCGTTTAATTGAGCCAACGACCGAACGTATTGCTTTTGTAAAAGAAGATTTAAAAGCGAGAAAAGCAGTTATTAAACTTTCAGACAACCCGGAGATTTTACCTCTTCTTAGTATGGGGGATGGTATTAATCGTATATTATCAATTATATTGTCTTTGGTAAATGCTGATAATGGATTCTTATTAATAGATGAATTTGAAAATGGATTCCACCACAGTATTCAGGAAAAATTGTGGGAGATTATCTTTAAACTGGCAAAAAAACTCAATATCCAGGTCTTTGTAACCACTCATAGTGAAGATTGTATTTCAGGGTTTCAAAAGGTGCTGAATCGTCCGGAGAGTTCTGTTTCCGGGAAATTAATACGTTTGGAGAACAAGAATGGTGCTGTTAGGGAAGTAGAATTTTCTGCCGAAGAGTTGAAAAATGCAGATGAATTAGATATTGAAATACGATAATGAAAATAGCCGAAAAATATAATAAGAAACTCCTGGTTGAAGGAAACGACGACCAACATGTTATGTGGGCATTGTGTAGTAAACATACAGTTGCTGAAACTTTTGACGTGATTGATTGTGGCGGAATTGAGAAGTTAAAGAAACAACTTCCTATCCGTCTTAAAGCATCAGAAACAGACGTGATAGGCGTAGTTATTGATGCAGATGATGACCTGAATAGACGCTGGTGTGAATTGAAAAGTATTTTAGTAAACAGTGGTTTTGATGCTCCCGAAACAATTCCTTCTACAGGTGCTATTTGTAAAAATGAAGAAGAGGATAAAACAGTAGGTATATGGATTATGCCTGACAATAACGTATCCGGTATGTTAGAGGATTTTATTCAATTTCTTATTCCTGAAGAAGATAAACTTTACCCAATAGTGGACACCAATTTGAAGGATATTGAAGAAAAAGAATTACATAAATATGGAGATACTTATAAAACCAAAGCACGTATCCACTGCTGGCTGGCCTTACAAAAAGTACCCGGTACTCCATTAGGTGCCAGTATAACCCAAAGATATTTATCTACAGAAAAAGATATTTGTCAGAATCTGATAGGGTGGTTAAAGAGATTATTTGAATAACCCGTAAATATCTTATTTCGTTAAGAATTCAGACATCCTATCGTGAAATCAATTCTTCTTCTTCCATAAAACATTTAATTATTAGATTATATGCCTCTATCGGATATTTTTCAGAGACTGTTATACATTGTATAAATACTTTTATTTTATCAATCATAGTTGGAGTATTACAATATTGCAATACTTTAGACACAACAGTCCGAATTTCATTGACCTTGATTGTATCAGACAATTCAGAAAGAGATGCAATATACATCAAAATTCCAACAAACGATTGTAAAGAAGTTGGTATATAGTTTTTAATGATAAATGAATATGAGTTCGCTTCATGATTCAGTTTCTTTTTTAACTCCTCAATTATCAAAGAAACAGGATAATCAAATCCTATTATTTATTAGTCAGAAATTCTTTGAGTGCAGGATGTTCATTTCCCAAAATACGTTTTGCATACACTTCAGTGCTAACAGTTGTTGATAGAGGTAAACCCAATGATTTCGTACAAAACAAATCATCAGAAATAAGAATAGCATCTTCATCTTCCCGGATTAAAATTGTATTTAAAATGCAATCAATCCAAAAAGTATCCCCATCTATCCCAAAGTCTTTAGCCTCTATACTTCTTCTCATATCGGCTACTCTTACCGAAACCTTCTCAATGCAGTTTAATTCAACCCATTCAAACAGATTTTCTATATACTTAATAGTATTATTGTGTTCTTCTTCTGTGTGTACTATTTTGGATACCTGTTGAGTGGTTGTGACAATTGACAACTCTGATTTAGGTTCTGTTTTTAGTTGCTTTATTCTGTTTTTCAATATTTCTACTAAATGCTTTGAAATATAAAATTTGTCCGGATATTGCACTCTTTGCACATCTGACAATTGATAGAGTATAGGTAAAGAAGAGAAATCAATTATGTATGGTTTATCACATGGAATGTCTAATCTATCATACACGAGTTTAGGAACTGTAACTATTCCTTTCTGAAAATGAATTAAATGGAAATAACCACCAAAATAATCATTATGGCAAGCTTGCAAAATTATTTCAGAATAAGTGGCTTTTCCTCTGTAATAATCCTCCATTAATCCGTTAATAAACTTCTCTCTTTCATCTCCGTACTCCCCAAACATTCTTTTGAAGACTTCTACTATATTTTCATCACTCCGTTCAAAGTGAAAAGCCTCCATCGGAAGCCCGGAATAAGGGTCATTCGCTTTTTCCAGGATTTTATCGTGTGCATACAAATATTTATCCATTATTCTCAACACAACAATTTTGTCTGTTTGATTAGAAATTGTACGTTTCATCTCAAACGATTCACCTTTTTTCCTACCTAATAACTTTTCGATTAAGGATTTTCTATCACGACTATCAATGACTTCTACAAATTTAACTTTGCCATTAAGAGAGTATTTCACAAAATGTCCCCTTTCAACTGTTTCATACTCCAGCATTTTAGTCTGCTGTAATATTCCTTTATCACAGGCCTGAGAATATCTTAATGCAGCATTAAAATATAAGGTTTGTATTAAACTGTTATCATCAGAATAGTATTCATATAGAAGTTCTAAGACCTGGTCCAATCTTTCCTTTTTTATTAGAATATCAATAACTTTAGGCAACAGATTCAAATCTTTATTGGCATATTCTAAATATATATCTATGTACTTTTCAACTCTTTCATCATTTAATTTATCTAATGCAATCAACCGACATTCAACAAAACCAGGAAGATTGGGCTCAATACTCAATGCATACTCAACTATTTCCAGACACCTTTTCCAATCCAAAATAATTGCAGACAGGTTATATTCAACCCCTAATAAATCAGGGTTAAAGGAGAAATTTTCTCTCCATTTTTTTAAAATGTTTAATAATAACTCTGATTCAGATTTTAGTCTATATAGACAAAGAAGATAATGATACAGATAAATACTTTCTTTATCTAAATCAAGGTGCTTTCTATATATCTGCACTGCAACAGCATCTTCGTTTGCATAATAGTATGTATTAGCAATAGCAAGGATTATTGAAGAATTATCTTTGAAGTAGTCAGCAAGTTCTGCAAATTCTTCCTTATAAGGATTAAGACTATTATTGGTAAGAACGTGTACTATTATCCTGATAATGTCTGCTACCTTAGGTTCAAAGAATACCTTATCCAAATAGAATATTTCCGGATTAATGGCATTTAAATGTCCATATTTCTTTAATGCAAATATATACTGTATGTAAGCCTGAATTATCCTGGACTCTACTATTTGTGTAGACCTATATAATTCTTCTACCGCTTTTAGATAATCATCTATTTTTTTGTTTTTCAGGTATATAAACACTTTCAAACTATTTAGTTCAAACGACCTATTCTGAAAGTTGTCAATCAGCTTTATTGCCTCTTCTTCATATTTTTCGATTTGCAATATATTGGCACATATTAAAACCAGGCTTGCATCTGCTGTCTTATCGTCTGATAGGTAATCCTTCATTTTTAAAGCATATGTTTTATCTCCGGTAAGAATGTAGTCAACTAATGCATCAAAAAAGTACAACCTTTGCCACTTATCGCTTATTTCAGAATTACGAACCTTATTTATAATTCTTTTAATTTGTTCATTGAGCAGGGTGAATAAGTCATTCTTTTCAAACTGTCCAAAAACGAAATCGGCATAATTATATTCCTGAATATAGGTACCTATTAATAGATTAAAGATGTATATGCCTTCATTAAAGGAATCAACATCTACCTCAATGAAATTAATATCCGGAAAGACAGGTATCACACCCCAATTTTTTAGTTCCTGAATAATACAAAACTTATCTATTGAAATGTAATGATTGAATAATAGACATTGAAACCGTCTGTTTTTTCTAACATATACAGGAATAGAATCTACAGTTTCTTTCAAAGATTCTTCATTAGACATTATTAATATTAAAGCCCATGCAACAATATTATATTCATCTTCCTGCAATATTTCATCTCTTAAAGTTTGGGCTTTAGCCATATCTTTCAGTTTAAAATATGAGAAAGCAGCCTGTTCCTTATGTTTCAGGTTCGTTTTGTCCTTATTATATGCTTTAATAAATGATGGGTATGACTCCTTTTTCCCCAACAGACTAAAACAAATTACTTCCTGATACTTGATTAGTGCTACAAACTTATCATCAGGTTTATTTTGAGAATTTTCAAAACTTTCTTCTAACTTATGGAGAAGATTTAATGCTGTTTGCGGTTTAAATTGTTTTAGTGTTTCCACGTAAGCCTTCAAACGGTCTCTCCATTGAGCTTCTAAATCGCCATTATATGTGGAAATAATATTGTCGATTCTTGAATCTAAATTTCTGACAGTATAGGAAATATTAAAAATTTCTTCTTCAAAAGTTTCTTTTATCTCAAGTTCTCTGAGCTTATCATTCGCCTGTATCTGTGAAACAAATATGTTATAGAAATTTTTTATTTGCTCCTGTGTGGGAGGAATCACATTCTTTTCCTCAGATAATGCTTTTTCAAGATTACCCAACTCATATTTCTCACCGGATAGGATTCTATATTTCAATAATTCATCTATAATCTTTTGAGATTTATAAAAAGAAAATTTACGCCCTTCATCAGCTTGAGGGTATCTATTACTATATTCTTCAATAGTACTATTTACCACTTTAGATAATTCCGTAATAAACTCTTCTTTATTAGAGAAAAGTCTATCCAGTTTATGAGATATAAAATAGGAGCCAAATGTTTCGGCTAAAAAAGTTCCAAACGCTGCTAATGTAGTTACTGCCATTCTATGTAACATTTTGATACTAACAAATATATAATTAATTCTGCATATGGAAAATTGTATGTCCCGAAAATACTATTCAACCTTGCAGGAGGGTGCCGGAAGTTTCCGAAAGCATTTTGCAATCCTACAGGAAGGTTTCGGGGTTCCCGAAAACGTCTTGCAACATTGCAGGAAACTATCGGACCTTCCCGACCAACTGTTTCAAATCTGCAGGACGCTATCGGAAATCCCGACAGCGTCCTGCAATCCTGCGGCATATTATCGGGAGATTATTCTCCATGTCCACTAGTAGATTTCTCTTCCAAAGCTATATCCAGTTCAGAGAAATAATCTACATTTTCAAATAACTGGTCCAGTACATTATTGATATATTTCAGTTTCTCAGAATCTTTTTCTCCACTAAACCGCTGATAAAAGCCTAACACCAGCCGGATTTGTTTCTGACGTATTTTAGGAGAATAATCTTTGGACTTGTCAGGAATAATTACTTTTAACTCTTTAAATAGATTAAAACACTCTTCCGGATAGGCTGATGCATAGTGAATTAAATAATCATGTATTATACAACGGTGAGGATTAAAACAGGGAGACTTTACATATTTCAATAAAAACGGATAAAGTAAATCAAAAGGAATCCATTTGTTTTCTTTACTATGAAAACAGGTTTCATATTCTTCACAAATCTCTTTTTCCCGGGAATCAATATACTTAGTTAAAATCAACATAGCTTTAGCATAATCACTCTTTTCCTCCTCAAAAAGACTGTAAACGGCACATTCTATAAGCCGGGATATAAAAACAGTATCTTCTTTAACTAAATTCCATAAATATATTTCTGCTCCTTCCGTACCTCGTAACCACTCATAATAAAATACAGCCGTTAGTTGTTTCCGGAAATTTTCATCCTGAATATTTACTGCCCGTTCAAAATAGGAATTCAAATGCGAGAAGAAATAATAAGCATAACATTGAATAGAATGTATGGAGTAAATAAACAACTCATCGGAAGCATTCTCTGTTACAGATTGAAAAACAGTGAGTGCCCTTTCCGGATTAACTTTATACAAATAACGAATATGAACAAGTATAATTGATAAAACATCTTCTGTCGTATTTTGGATAGCTTTCTCTATAGTGGAAAGAACTATTTCCCCATGTTCATTTAAGTTTAATTTTAAAAGTGACATCAATGAAGAACCGGATATTGAATTAATACCGATACCATACAAATCCCTGTCTTTTTTATTTATCCGGCTATAGGGAGGAAAAGCAGATAATAACAATTCACAGGCATGGTCCAATGTTTTCTGACCCACAATACCTTTTGCAAATAAATTATTATAACATCTTGGGTAGCAAATTAATGCATCTGCTGAAAAGATGTTATTATAATCAATTGCTTTATCAAAAATTTCAAGTAAATTTTCCTTTGATAAATCACATTCAGCAAAACCATATAATATATGTACGATATATTCTTCATGCACATCAGGATGATTAACCATCCGGTAAAATAAATTTACAAAATCCTGTGGTCGCTTCTTCACCTCCGTTTCCAGGCAACGGGCATGCTGTTCCCGTCCCCCTTTTCCATCATGCGAAACAGTGTTCTCTTTATATTTCAGGAATGAACTTATCCATTGCTCGTCATTCATATAGGCGTATGCTTCACTTTTCACAGGGGATGATACTCCCATCATCTTAAACCGGCTACTAAATAAATAGTCTTTCGGTTTCTTATCTCCAAAGCGACGACTTGACTCCTGAAAAATTTTATTTATTTCTGTATGCTTTTTGATATATTCTTCCGGTACTGCCTGTAGAAACAAATAAGTGGTTAATCCATAATTTGAATAAAAAGGCTTCTCTTCATTATCTATTTTCAGTAATTTACCTTTCGCTTTTTGAGATAAAATGAAACCTAATATTTTTTGTTTGTTTTCTTCACTAAAGACAGGAAACCACATTTTTAATAGTCTGTGTAAATCTCCTGACAACTCCCCTTGACTTTTCTACAAATCAGCATGATACAATCTTTCAGCAATCCATATAACCGCTTCTTCTTTTCCACTCTCCGGATTGTTCATTATACACATCACAAGCCTTAAAACCGATAAATAATCGGACTTGCTATAACGTTCTATAAAATTATCATAATAAGTATAGTTTACTATACGTAACTCACGCAACCACTTTATTAGTTTTTTGAAAACACAATCCGCACCTCCATTAGAAAGTCCACCTTCTTCAATGGCATTTACATATAAGAATATACTATCTGTTATAAATCCTTTATTATCTTCATCTTTCCATATATGCTTTTGGCTATCAATAACAGCAATAACTACTTTCAATAAAAAGTCCACACTTCGTTCCGGCCACAAAGTATATAATTTATCAAGTAATTCTTTTTTATCATAACTATCTCTTTCATTACCATTGAATTTTAAACAATCGTCAATAAGTACCTTCCCGAATTCCTCAAATACCAAATCAGGATTTACTACTGCTATATTTTCCAGAATATTATAATAATTAAAAGAATCCTGTGCATCAATACAACTTCTGAATAAGTTATAAGCCAATGCTTCATTCCATGCTTTATAAAAATAAAGAATATATGTCGCAACACTTTTCTTATTCTCTAATGATAAAGAATTTATAAAAGTAAAAATATCACCTGCATTTGTTTCCAGATTCATTCGTAATAATGCAGAAATCACCCCACGCATTTCTCTTTCCCGTAAACTAAAAGGTATATAATCTTTATTCCATGGTAACCCTAACAGAAAAGTAGATAACCAATTACTTTTTTCAACTAACAAATCCTGTCGGGTAGGCTGCATTTCATATAATTTATTCAGGTATCCTTCTGATATAAGCCATTGTGTCCACCTTTTTGAAATAACATTACTTAAGAAATGCAAACAATACTTCCAGTCAGGATATATAATCTGTTTAAAAAAGTTTTGCTCTTCCATTGAAGGATTTTCCACATTTGCCAGAATAGAAATAACAAGGGATTTAAGATGGAATCTTACCGAATGGTTACAAATTACAAATCTCAATACTCTAATATATTCAGGATGATTAGTCGCAGATAAATTGCTCATTACCATTTTTACTGTTAAACGCACCAGAAAAGAGCAATTATATTTCCGGATATAAGAAATCAAATCCTTATTCGTCTCCACAAAATAACGAGAAAAAACATATTCATAAAAAGTCTGGTGGAAAAACTGAACAGAGCCACTTATATCTTTTATAATTCCCTTACTCTTCAAAAAACTTAGTTCTACCGGATATTTTTCTTCCAGATTACCGAGAGGTGCACTTATGGACTGTTGTTTATACAATACATCCATTATTTTGAAAAGTAGTTGACTAATTTTTTCTCCATCGATTCTTACATCCCCACTATTTACTAATTGCTTCCACAGCTCCCGATAAAGGTCCTGTATAGACCGAATATTCAATAAAAGGGGATTACCCTTATATATCCGGCAGAAAATATCCAAATGATTAAAATTCTTCAACAACAAATAAAGTGAAGGAGATATCGAATCCTTATTTATCTCCAGTCTCCTTAAAATCATTTGCAAATCCTCATCTGCAATTTCACCTAATTGAACTCTTTTATATTTTTTATAAGGCTGTAAAGCAAAATCATAATTCAAATCATACTCTCTAACAGAAACTATAATTTTACACCAGGATAATTTGTAAAAGATTCAATTAAATGTTGATAAGTATAGATAAATTCCCTTTTTCCAGATAAATACTGAGACAATGCATCTATTTGGTCTATTAACAATACTACATTTGTATGTCGGGCTATTTCTTTTAAGACATCAGTGACAGCATATTTGAGATTCAATTTCAAACGTAATTTTTCCAGGTCTTCAACAGGATAAACATCCGACTTTAAACCTAAAACAGGAATTTCCAACCTTTTCAATTCCATACATAGGTCACGCAATAAAGTCGTTTTTCCACAACCTGCAGTACCCGAAAGAAAAATGACGTTTTTATCTTCTTTCTGAGACGCATTAATCCAAGTTACCAACTCTTTGAGTTCTCTCCGCTGAATATGTGTATCTTCAAAATCCCCGAAATAGTTTTTATTTGTATAAAGAGCAAAGGATGAAACCCATAAATTTCAATCAACTCATTTCCATAAACCGGTCTTGAATTCTCTATTATTTCATTTAGTTTCTTATCTACCGGTTCTAATGCTGAATGGTCTATTACTTTTTTTACATCAAAATATTTTTCTTGCAGATTTGTATTATAGGAAAAAGAAAGTAACCTATCCAATTCATTCCCATCCACAAGAATTATCTTAATGGAAGTTAGTATATCATATAATTCAGCTTGTATATCTTCGAATGTGAACTGTTCCTTTAAAGTTTTATTTTCTTCAATAACTTGCCTTACCCATCCCTCTAATTTCTTTTCACTTGAAATCAGTCCTTTAAAATCAGGCAGTGAATCTATTGCGGTAGTACTAAAGCCATTGCTACTAATTAAATAATATTCAAAAACAGTTCTATCAAAAATCATTTCCGGACGCAAAATTGCATATAAACAAAACTTTACAATTTCTTTTGTGCATTCAGGAAGTTCCAAATTCCGGTTATAACATTTACACTGTATAATGCCATATGTCTTTCCTTCTTTTTTTAAAACACAATCTCTTCCTTGTTCTCCTACTCCCGGCATTAAAAGAACCTCATCATACCGTCCGGTGAATTTATTATTCTCTATTTCCTGTTTATACAAATCTGTAACATATTGTTCAAATCTGCGGTCATCCATTATATGATGATAAGGAATAGGTTGGTTAGGGAAAATAGTCATATGGTAATTCTTTATTTCATAAATGATTCACTTACAAAGATAGTAAAATGTGAACCTGTAATAGTAATGAACAGAATCGTAAATATTCATAGTTAGCAGTCTAAAGCCTACTCCTCTTTGTTTCGGTTTACCACAAAATTCTGTATTCCCTCTACTTTTTGATTTTTATAGTTGTAAATAATTCCAACGCTTTGTCGAGCCCGTGTAAGAGCTACATATAACTTTGAACAACTTGTAGGGGCTAACTCTTTACCTTTAATTAGCCATTCGATAAATGGTTTTGTAGGATATATTAATACTCTGTTAAATGAAAGTCCTTTTGATTCACCAAAATTCATTGCAGGATAATTCTCATTTACGGTTGTGCGGCGGCTATCTCTTAATTGTATTGGTTTATATTTTTTGAGATAATCTTCAACATCCTGTTCTTTTATAAAAAAAATCCCGTCATGTTCTGTTACATCCGTATTTCCAGATTTCACACCAGGCAAAGCTGGAAAAAACTTATTAGAAAGTGTACATATAGGTTCTATACATCTATAATTAACAAGCAATGATTCGCTATCAATTTCAATATCATTTTTGGGAACTGATTCAAAAAAATGTATTATTTGTGATTTCTTAAATTGTTTGTTTTTAGAAGCACTATTGGTTGAATAGGTTCCTTGCCTGGGGTCACCTACAAGTAATATATTAGATTTACATTTGAATAATAATTTAAGTAATTCCAGGTCATATCCTGCTAAATCTTGGACTTCATCAATGTATATATGAGGATAGATTCTTGAAATCCGGTCTATTACAGCACCATTCGTTTTTTCATTGCAACTAAAAACAAATTTTGAAAGTTTATCTGTATATAATTTATAGTCAGGAGTTAAATAATGTCTTTCCAGATTTTCCGCCTCGCTTATAAAGGGGGCAGATTGTTGATTTACCAGTAAAAGACCTTTTATCTTTTTTTCATACATAGCAACCTGAAATGGGCGAACTCCATGTTTCAATAAAAAAGAGAACCATGTTTGTATTGTTATATTTTCCGGAATACATTTATTTATTTCAATAATCTTTTTCTTAATTTCAGTTTCATTCGCTTGAGTGTATGTTGTAATAAGAACCCTTTTATGTTTGTTTTTTAAGGCTTCTTCTACAAGATGTGTTGTTTTCCCGGACCCTGCAGCTGCTATAACGAGTTTATTATTCATGAAATCGAATCTAAAATATACTGTGGAAAAGCAATATCTTCTTCGGTTTCAAATATTTTTAATGCACACTTTGTTTTATTTGTCTTCATAAACTTATGCATTTCTTCTTCTGTTGTATGTGTTGTACCAAACACGGTATTAAACTTTTCAATACTATTAGATTTTAACAATTTAGGTTCTAATGTATTATAGTTAAATTTCTTTTCTCCTAATATTAATTCACCCGTATCTACAGTAGAGTCAAAACATATTTTTATTGATTCATTAACGTTCTTACCTATATATGGAT
>JAJQAZ010000069.1 GCA_021203545.1 Tannerellaceae bacterium
GAAGCGGTGGCAAGACATGGGTTAAATTCCCGTAGTCGTCATACACATAATAAGTGGATAATACTTCCACATCATTAAACTGGCGGCTTAAAACCACTCTTCCTTCTTTATCGGTGAACTCATAAAACTCATCCCCGTCTTCATTTACTACGATCTTTACTTTCAGTGTTCCCGCAGGATAGGTTCCTGATCTTACTACCTGAGTGGCTGTTCCTTTTAGCATATAGGCAGAGGTTTTAGCTTCAGTAGCAGAATTGGATGTATACCTGTGGGTAATACCCCTTCCGGCTGTATACCAAACTTTACCCGGCCCACTCTCTTTTTGTACACGGTTTAATGGTGACTGCTCATAAGTGTAGGAAGAATAAGGCGAATCGTCAGCATTGATACTCTTTGAACTGCTTTGCAGAGAAGATAAGCTCTGAAAAGCCCCTGTTGAAACACCCACAACAGCCGGAAGCCACTCTTTTTCCACCCGACCGTAAGTGTCGTACTCGGTAAAGGACGCAAGGTCTTTACCCGAAGGAGTAAAGGCTCTTTGCACTTTTTCTACCGGACGGCCAAGACCGTCCAGGTAAGATATCTCTTCCACATAATCATTACTTCCCGTTCCATACATGACACGTTTTAATACGTAATTCTCTGTAAAGGTCTGTGCATACCCACAAAGGGTATGCAACAGAAAACAACATAGACAAATTATTGATTGGATATATTTATTTTTCATCGTTATTTCTTTTAAGTAGATTAAAACTATTTCACCCGGTAATTATACTGGTAACTTTCCAGTGTAGGTTTTACCGTACCGGACTCATGATACTTTGTTGCGATCAAACGATTGAAAGCATCATAATCGTAGGATATAATTTCTCCGTTGGGGTCGGTTACTTCTATAATACCTACCAGGGGTTTATATTTATACAGGGTTACATGCGCATGGGGAAGATTCGCACGCAGGTTAAGCACATTCGTATGATAGGCCGCATTCGAAGATATACTGGTTGGTTCTATATTTCCCAGTGCAGCTTTGACCTCCGCATAGGTGGCATTTACAATTTCGGCTACCGGATAGAGTCCGTTATATCCCCACAGGTAAACCACCTTTTCCTGATTGTCCTTTACTACATAAACCGGATTATTATAACTATCGTAATTATGATACTGAAGCCGGGTTTCAGCCGCTCCGGTTCCTGACTGTGTTTTGATTGCAGCAGGCAGGATCTGTGTCTGAGCAGTGTCGAAATCCTTAAATTCAGTTGTCACCGTTTCAACAGCGTTACCCAGTTTCCGGGTACGGCTGATAGGTTGATCCAGCATATTCAGGTTGATCATCTTTTTATGAACATCTGTTGTAGCATGTTCCGTGTCAAAAGGATAAGATAATTCTTCCCGGATCGTTTCTCCCAGGCTCGTGGTCAAGATAACATTGCTTACCAGATTGCAGCTATTATATTGATACTCCCGTTTTGTTGTGACAGCAGTAGCACCCGAATAATCGGTTTCAATTTCAGAAGCAAGCAGTTCATTTCCAAGGGTAATATAATAATCACTCCACACAAATACCGGAAGTCCGAATATTTTACCTGCCAAAGCCTCTCTTTCCAGAGAACTGTTATCTCCGTGAAAGTTCATATATTTGAGTATTTTGAGCCCGTGCAGCTTCTCTGTTTCTACTGCCTTATATGTATTTATCCACTCTTTTAACTTCCTGTAAGTTCCATTCTCATTGATATAGTTACTTTTTGAAGTAAGGCGTACTTGTCTCCACTCCGATCCATATTCACTGATAAGGGTATACGAACCAGACATACCATCGTATACAAAAGATCTGGGCATATCCTGTGGATAGAGGTAATCGTAAGAACCCGGACCCGAATAAGTTGGTGTAGGCCTGCTACGGCTATAGATATAATTCGCCGGATTGGTATAGCCATATACTGTTTTACCCTGGTTTTGAGTTTCTGTTCCGTTATACTCGGTTACTGTTGCGTAAAAAACAGGATTTGAGGCAAGATAGGCTATATCTGCCGGTAAATCTGAGGTATACACACGTTGACGGTAAGAGCCGTAATAGATAGGACTGGTTCCTAATTGATGTATACTTCCGGTCATTTTGATCCAGTAACTTTCCATACATGAATATTCCACCTTAGGGTCATAACGCAGGCTGCCCGTTATATATTCATAAGTCTTATATAATATTTTGCCTGTATCATCGGTTGTTTTAATCTGTTTAATCCGTATACCGGGGCCGTCAACAGGTTGCCCGCCGGAGAAATATTTATTTGTTCGTATGTAAATTCCGTTTTATTGCCGGTAGGATAAATAATCTCTTTAAGGGCACCTTCCTGTGTTTTAGAAAAATTGGGTTTCCGGTTAGCTGTTGCTTTACCTAAAGTTTCAGTAGGGTTATTGATATTCAAAGGTAACCTATAGACACTAAACTGCGGGAAAAGTCCTCCGGTATTTCCATTGCGATACCCCCAGTAATCGGTTCCGGTATTGGAATCGGAAGAGGGAAAATAGCCAAACTGATAAATTTCAGATTTCTCAGTTCCGGAAACACTGGTAAGTTTATCCAGTTTATAATAGGTAAAATTAAGACCTCTATCCAGTTCCGAATGGGTAAACTGATAAGTTTTCACAACGTCTCCGCTAGTATTTATTACTCGCATACGGGTGATTTTACCGCCTATATCTTCTATATCAAACAGAACTTTACCTGTACCAAAATCAATTTCTTCCAAACGGCTGGCACCAAAAGACATAGAGACCACATTTGTTCTTTCATCCAGTGTACGCACATCTATATCTCCATGTTTATTATCACTAAATGTCAGGACACCACCATACATATACCCGGTTGCATCGGGACTTCCCGAAGAGAGCCGCACCGCCTTGTATTTTAAAGTAATTGTATGCTTTTTATCCGGCGATGTAATTTTATCCAGATACCAGGTAGTCAGACAGGACACACTGGTACCGGAAGCGCTCATCATAGAAGACCCGGCATATTTAAAACTGTAAATGACACCTGATGGAGCTGTAATTTCAAACCCATCTTTCGGAGTACCCGCAATCTTCACCGGATCACCATTTAGCTGTGTGGACATGCCCTGATATAAAACAAAGCCACCGGTTAATCCCTGAACAGTATACGAAAAATATCGTATTCAGAATCCTTATTACTGGCATATCCTTCACCGAAACGATAAAAAAAGGAGGCCAGATATTCGTAATCATCTTTAATATTCAGTTCGGATGCATTCCGGATGTTAGGAGGCACCGGACAGAAATCGTCGGGTTCACCAAACACCGTCCGCGAGATCACTCCTCCCGCATTTAATATCCAACCCATTCCCACAGGACCGGTCAAATCACTCTGCCGGCGTCCGCCACCATGATAACTAATTGATATTGGTAACGACAAAGGACCATTTTCTACAGTGTAAAGAGGAATAGACACATCGGAAATACCGGAAGAGTGGTTCACCTGAATATCAGAAAACCGGAACAGAGCTGCCGTTTCGGGCGAGGGAGGTATCATACGGGGCATATTCACAGAAGCATCCGCAGACGAAGTACTCTGTCCGGATACCACATACGGTAATAGCAGTAATACTACAATAACAGATATTATTCTCCTATCACATAGAGATAGAAAGGGTACTGATGAGATCACAGACCCCACCTTTTTAAAGGTATTATTTTTCATTTTACTCTTTTTTAAAAGTTAATAATTAGTTCTCCGCACACTCAATTGATCGATAGTACTATGTCCGGATAAATGCAAACATACTACATAACTCAACACAAAAAATGACCAATTCATTTTGGTCAGGAATAAGCCAAAATTTAACTTTAATTAGAAATAAAAGAATAGAGCAACACAATTGAACTAATACTCCAAAAGAGATATGGTGTCAAAAAATTCGCAAATGCATCAACAATATAAACGGCTATAAAAAGTAACACCCTATAATTTACTTAAACAAAGAAAAGCATCTTAAGTCCTGACTCACCACCTATACATTATTAAAAATAATTAAAATTAAAGTTATTCATGACAAGAAGGTAAATTGTCACTTTTCATACGCAATTGCGAATTACATTTGTAGTCTTAACAAATAAAGAATTAAAAATGAAAGAAATTAAAATTACTTTGGTTCGCTTGCTGATTACACAGGCTAACCATACTTATCAGAGAGTTGTAAAAAAGTCCAATTTCCAAAATCGGATTTTTTAGGTTAAACCAAACATTCAAAATTAGATTAGTATGAAAAAAGACAATTTATTATATGTTATTTTTATCTTTTTATGTTTGATGAGTGCACAGGGACAAGTTACAACTATACAAATGCCTTCTGTAACTCCCCCTTCACCAAATGTAAGAAACTTCCTGAAATTTGACGATCATCCGGTTACAAATTATACAGGAACAGTCGATGTTAATATTCCTATACATACGATCGAACTTAAAAATGCAGTATTGCCTATAAGTTTATCTTATAATACTTCAGGAATACGTGTTGAAGAAGAGGCCAGCCGTGTTGGTTTAGGTTGGGTATTAAATGCAGGGGGAATGATTTCACATACAGTTATGGGGAGATATCATGATTTTTGTGATTGGGCCTATTTTACATCCAGTCCGGATAATAAGTTACATGATATCAAAGATATCTATAATATTACCCGGTATACAATCGGAGGCCCCAAAAGTTATTTACCTTTCACTTTACAAAGAATGACCCATGAGTCTTTATATACTGCGCTTTGTAGCGACAGTTACCGGCTTTGTGGAGGAACAGAACTGGCTCCTGATATTTATCATTATCAATTCGGTGGATATTCCGGAAAATTTATATTTTCCCATGATGGAAATATTGTAAAAGAAAAAGAAGATAATGTCCGGATAACTCCTATAAAAGAGAGAAATAGTCATGGTTTATATGCTTTAAAAGCCTGGACTGCTATAACACCGGATGGAACCGAATATTCATTTAATGAAACTGAAATGACAACATTTGTAGATCGTCCTAAAGCAGAGAACTACAATAGTTGTTATTATCTGACAAGTATTAAAGGTATTGATGGAACAGTCATTAAACTGAATTATGAAAAAAGAAAGGCATTTTTAGGTGCTTTTAACCGGGTTCAGGATTCTACATTGGAAGGATACTTTTCAGCCAGCCATGCATATTATGAAGTGGTTTATCTTGATAATATTACCTATCCGGGTGGTAAAGTGCGCTTTGAATATAAATTTGACAGAACAGATTATCAGGCTGAAGCCAGACTAACAACTATTTATCTTGATGATGAGACAGGTATCAACAAGTCTAAATGGATACTGTCACACGGATATTTTACGGCCAATGTAACAGGTATTGACCAACCAACTTTAACCGAGTTAAACAATAGCATTAAAAGATATAGCTATTATAATAATACCTCTTATGATAATAGTATATATACAGAATCATGGAATACAAAAAGATTAAAGCTTTCGGCATTAGAACACATAAGCGGTAATAAAAAAGGTGAAGTTTATAAATTCACCTATAATGAAGATAGTTTGCCAACAAAACTTTCTACATCTATGGACCATTGGGGATACTATAATGGTGCTAAAAATACGTCACTGATTCCTCCTGTAAAACAGAACATTTCTCAGCTTGACGGAGAAATTGAGATCAGTACAGCCGGATTAGATGCAGACCGGGAACCTAATACGAAGTTTCATCAGGCATTTGTATTGAAAGAAATTATTAATCCAACGGGAGGGAAAACAATCTATAATTATGGGGCACATGATTATCCGATAGACCATTTTGAAAATGATCCCCATAAAAAGGACCTGTTATATTCCGAACAGGTAACCAGGCTGGAACACAAAGTAGGATTAAATAATGCTCCTATTGATTGGGTACAAACAGAGTCATTCTCACTACCGGTAACACCGGAACATGGCTATAAAGGCATTTTTAGTGTAAAACTTCGTTTCACTCTTGATAATAGTTATAATTCACGAACTGGCATTACTGAGTTTGATATGAGTATCGTGCGAACAACCGGAGCCGTCAAACCCTGGTCTTTTACTTATCATTCCGGTAATTTACCAGTGACAGTGGATGACCGGAACAGAACTTTAGAAATGAGTTGGAATAATCTGGAAACAAATACCGGTGATTATGAAATCAGAGCAGTCGGAACTTTAAGAAAATATATTAAAGAAGGAGAAATTGTTGTCAAAAGAATCATTTATCCATCCGAAACTCTTCAAAAAAACTCAACCGCAATAGGAGGCGGATTGAGGATTAGTTCTATTTATCAATATGACCTGGATGGTAAAACTATTTCAAGTAAGACATTTAATTATAATAATTCCGGGAAATTAATGAACTACCCCCACTATAGAAAAGACTATAAATCCATTGGAAGTAATGGCCTTCGGGGCAATGGTTATTCAGTAGGTTATTCGAAAGTAAAAGTTTCAACAGATTCCAGGGAAGCTGTGACCTATGAATATATCAATATTCCGGATTTACACCTCATTTATAAATGGTGGGACAACCAGGATGCATACGGAAAAGGTATAAAAGCTAAAGATGAAAATCCTCCGGGCATAGGAGCTTACAAATATTCCGAAAATGGAACTGTATTAAAAGAAACAATAGAAATAACAAATTCAGGCAGTAACAAACAAAAAGAGACAGAATATACTTATGCAAAAGTAGGAGACGGCCCTCACATTATTTGGGGAGTATTAAAGAATCCATTAAATGCTACCAGTAGAAATAGTTCTGTTTGTTATTCGGAGAATACAATAAATACCCTAAAGGATATATATGGTTCAAATGCCGCCGGGTATTTATATAGTCAGATTCCGTGGGGATACCTTTATCCGGCAATTCGTCCGATGCAACTTTTCCTCGACAAGAAAAAAGAGACTTTTTATGAGAATGATAAATCTACCGAAATCATCACAGAGTATTTTTACAATCATACATATAATTGTGTAACAAAAGAAGAGGTCACATCGGGTGGTAAAAAAATTAAAACTGTTGAATATAAGTATCCATTTGATTACCCAACTAATTCAGTGATGGCTAAATTAACTGAGGCAAACCGCATGTTTATACCAGTTGAAACAAAACAGACTATTGAAGGGAAATCCGTTCAGGTAACAAACGAATATGCGTTATTTAATAACAAACCCTGGTTATCTGTAATAAAGAGTAACACCGGTGAAGAGAACATGATGGAATCCAGGGTCACTTATCATCAATATGATACTTTTGGTAATCCATTATATATCACAAAAGATGAAGGTTTGAGAGTTGTTTATTTATGGGGATACACAGGGCAGTATCCTATAGCAGAAATTAAAAATACCACTTATGAAGAGGTTAAGTCAGCCTTAGGAGTAACTCCTGAATCCATTTCAGCAGCAACAACTCCCAACTTTACATTAATAGAAAGCCTTCGAAGCAAACTTCAAAATACTCATGTTACAATATATACATATAAACCACAGGTGGGTATTTTAACAATGACGGATGAGTCCGGTATAAAAATACATTATGCATATGATGAGTTTGCTCGCTTAAAAGAAATTTATCGTATGGAAGGAACTGTTAAAACAGTTTTACAGAGTTATGAATATAACTATTCAAGTAAATAATTTAGTAAAAGTTTATCAATATGAAAAAAATAAATAATCTATTATTTTTATTTGTGGGGCTAATGCTTTCTCTGATTAGCAATGCACAGGAGACTATCGTAATAGTAGACCCAAAAGACAAAATTAATATCGGAGAATATTCTTCTGATTTTAAAATAGATATTCAATGTCAATATAAAACCTCTGGTAATGGTTTTTATTTATGTTTTGATATTACAGAACCAACAAACCTATATATTGAGCTTGATAAAAAAGGCACTTTATCTGTTTCTTCTAAAATTGACGGAAAGAGGATTGAAAAAACAGTAGATTCAAATTATTATTTTTTATATACAGAAGTAGATCCGCAAAGTTGTGAATTACTTATTTATGGTTATAGCGTAGGAAGTATTCTAAACATTAAAATGCAGGGATCAACAACACCGGTCTGGGATATCTTTGATGACCCGGAGCCTTTACCGGAACCATTCCCGGAGCCACCGGCTATTACCGACCCGGCTATGGTGCAGTTTAGTTCAAATGCAAATTATATTGCTACATTTACCCCATTGAAAGAGATATCTTCTGTTGAATATAAAGATGGTAAAATAACTAATTATTCAGCCGGTAACATTCAGGTTGATATAACTTACATGGATGGAATGGGCAGACCTTTCCAATATAATAAATACCGCTCTTCCCCCGAAAATAAAGACTTGATAAGTATTGTAGAATATGATCGTCGGGATTTAGTTAGCCAGACATGGTTACCTGCTACCTTTAGAGGGAATGGAGCTTGTTATGAAAAATCTGCGATGAAAAACAGGTCAATAATAACAAATAATGATCATAAAGCTTTTTACGAAACAGTATTTGAAAAATCTTCTTTTCACAGAAAAGTAAAAGAAATTCTGCCAGGCCAATACAGACATGATTTTCAGAAAGGTGTTAGTAACTCCTATACATTTAATCAGGGAAAAAGTACACTTTCAATCGCTGATACGGATCTTCTGGTATGTGCAAAATATATTTTAACCGGGGATAATAAAAAGATAATTGTATCCCGTACAGAAAATTATCTTGAGAATGACCTGTTTGTTACTTGCCGGACAGATGAAGATGGTAACATTAATTATCAGTTTAAAAACAAACTGGATCAAGTAGTTCTTATCAGACAAATAAACGAGAATAAATTAATAGATACTTATTTTCTTTATGATGCATATGGTAATCTGGGTTGTGTACTTCCGCCCATAGCTGTTACCACATTGACATCAGGCTCATGGGATGAAACAAATACGACCCTTAAACAATATGCCTACTTATATAAATATGATAATCGCCAACGCTGTATTGCGAAAAAAATACCAGGAGCCGATTGGGTATATTATATTTATGACAGAACAGATCAACTGATTTTTTCACAGGACGGAATACAGCGAAGTAAAGGAGAATGGCACTTCTCTGTACCCGATGCATTAGGACGTATGGCTTTAACCGGTATTTGCCGGAATAATTTTCAATACGATACAAACCCGTTAGCGAATTCTGTTATTCAGGCCGAATTTAATTTATCAAATATCAATAATAAATATTATGATATTCGTGGAGTTACGCTAACCGGCCCTGTTGATTTCTTATCAGCCCATTATTATGACCAGTACGATTTCAGGACAAAAGAGGATTTCCCAAAATTAAGTTATGATACATCTGAATATAATACCCGGTATGGAGATGATACACAAACAGAAAAATATAAACATAAAGGTTTACAAACCGGCTCTTTGGTCAAAACACTGAATGCAGGGTCAGAATCACCTACTTATATTTATACGATGAATTATTACGATAACCGGAAACGCATGATACAGTCTCATTCCACAAATCATAAAGGAGGTATTGAGAAACAATATACTGCCTACAATTTTTCCGGACAACCTGTTAAACAAAAGCATATACATACCATCTCTGGTAATACCGGAAAACAGGAAGAATTGTATGCATATACGTATGACCATGCCGGACGTTTACTTAAAGTTACTCATAAATTGAATGAAGGAACTGATATGATACTTTTAGAACAGGCTTATGATGAAATAGGCCGGGTTAAATCGTTAAAGAAGGCGGGTATTGAGACATTAAAGTCTGTTTATTCATATGATGTCCGGTCATGGATAAAAAGCATTACAAACAGCCATTTTTCACAAACCCTGTTTTACGAAGACACTTTTGCCGGTAGCACTAAAATGTATAACGGTAATATTTCGGCAATGAGTTGGAAACTGGATGGAGATGTTGAACGTTCGTACATATTTACTTACGACAATTTATCCCGGTTAAAACATGCGGCTTACAATAAAGCAGCAAGTGGAGGTGTATATAATACCTCATATACCTATGACAATCATGGTAATATAAAAAATCTTGTCCGTCGCGGCAAATCATCAACTGACTCGTCCAACAATGTAATAATAGATGAACTTTCGATGACCTATTCCGGTAATCAACTCATTAAAACAGTAGATGGAGGAACAACTGTAAATTTACCCAATTCGGGTGACTTTAAAGATTATTCTAAGGGAAGTAGTGTTTATCAATATAATAATGTAGGAGCTCTTATCAAAGATACCCACAAAGGAATATCGGAAATTCAGTATAATTTATTACATTTACCGCAACGAGTTGACATAAAAAACCCTGTAGCTGAAGCAAGGATCGAATACATCTATTCTGCCACAGGAGAAAAGTTGAGAGTGGAGCAAAAGTGGAATCCTAATTATTCTACTTTGCCGGTAATCGGTTCAGCGATAAATGTAAGTTCACTAACACAGTCAAAAGCTACCGATTACATAGGTAACAAAATCTATGAAGATGGCCAACTAAAAAGAGTTTTAGCAAATGGCGGTTATTATGATGTAATGGATAAGAAATACTATTTCTTCCTGACAGACCATCAGGGAAACAATCGTATAGTGGCAGACCAGAATGGTACCGTTGTTCAGAAAAACCATTATTATCCTTTCGGGGTTACATTTGCCGAAAGTACAGCAGATGACAAACAACCCTACAAATACAATGGTAAAGAACTAAATAACTCTCATGGTCTAAATCTATACGACTACCACGCCCGGCAATACGAACCAGCAATCGGTAGGTTTTCCTCCATGGACCCTCTTGCAGAAAAGTATTATAGTATTTCACCATATGCGTATGTAAGAAATAATCCTGTGAATAGAATTGACCCAGATGGAATGGATGAATGGGAAATCAATAAAAAAACCGGACAAATCAGTTGGATTAAAGAAAGTGATACTCACCAATTATTTGCACTGGATAATAGCGGAGTCAGAACAGGCTCATCCATTACTATCAAAAACAGAGATATTTTAGACCAATTATCACAAACAATGGATAATTTTAGGGGACAATATGCAAAAACCACATCTTCGGATGTTGGTAGCATTTTTCTTTTTGCGGCTGACCATTCAGATGTTGAATGGGCTTTATTCGGTTCTCAAACTAAAAAAAAATGCAAACTATATGATTATAACTTCTAATAACACAGGTAAAGTTTCGAAGAATCCTGCATATAATGAATTAGGTATAAATAATATATTATTTGATATGCATTCTCATCCTGGTCAGGGCGCTACTGAAGGTGCTTCATGGGAATCAGAATTATCACCCGGCAAAGGAAGAACTGGAGGGGATATGACAAATATCATTAATTTATATAACCAAAATAAAGCAAAAGGTAAAGGTATTCCTGACCATTATCTATATCATCAGGAATCAAAAGTATTATATCATTATACTCCTTGGAAAAGTGATATTTATATAAGAAAAATAAGAAATTATAATGGACTTGATTTTTTAATTCCTAAAAGAAAATAATTATGAATAAGACAATTCTTATTACACTAATTTTACTGATAAGCTTATTTTTAGCTTGTAATAGAGATAAAAAACAAACTGAGCTTCCACTCTCTTGGTATATCACAGATTCTATAATTAAATCAGAGTTTGAGCATCCGGTGAATAAATCTTTACTGATTGAAATTAAGAAAATAAAAGAGGAGGTCAACCCTGAAGATGATTACATATCATTTTTTTATGTTTCCATTAAACAGGAAAAAGGTATAGATTATTTACATATAGCCCCAGATATTAATTTGCCTATAGAAGCAAACTATAATTCATACAAAATCATAAAATATAATGA
>JAJQAZ010000122.1 GCA_021203545.1 Tannerellaceae bacterium
GCAAAAATGGTTAAAGTTGATAATCAATATTACATAGATAGTCCATATATTAAATTATATACAGATGAAATAACACTAACAGAATATGGATATAAATTGAATAAAGGTTTTCCGGACGCTTAACAGCTACATTTAATTATTAACTATAATGAATTAAGAAATATACAAATAGAGCCATTTTCTACTGGTAGATGCGGATTATAAACAAAATATAAACTAAAATGAAACTGATTATTCACATCGCACTAATATGTCTGTGTTTTAATAGTTGTGCACTGCAAAAAAATAAAATTGGTATGATAGAAAAATTTGATCTTATTGCTACGGAAAATGGAACAAAGCATTCCGAAAAATATCTTGATGATTGGTTTATAGTGATTAGTCCTTCTAATAATGGATATCAATCTGAATATGCTCCGGCTAAAGATTTTTATATGATTATGAAAATTTTTTATCCCAATGGATTTATTAAAGAAAGAGGAAAAATGCTTGGGAGAGTAAAATTTGGTATATGGGAATATTTCGACGAAAACGGAATTCTTACAGAAGCTGTAGATGAGGATCAAAAATTCGGAAAAATAAAACCCTACGATGTAGTGGCGATTATGGAAAAAGAAAAAATAATAAATAGGGAAGAAGGAACGAGCGTTACTAAATGGAATAAAAAATATAATATTACCGGAGAATTTTATGCAAGTGTGATAGGGAGCATAATTATCACTTTTGAACCTGCCTCAAAAGAGATCATCACAGGAAACGAAGTTGCTCCTTTATGGAAAATTACTTACTTCACATCCAGTCAACTGTGTGCATGCGAGATTGATGGGGAAACCGGTTTTTTTAAGAAGGAATGGGGAACTCGTAGGCTTCGAAGATGATTTTTTGTTATGTGATATTTTTGGGTTCTTTAGGAGAAACAGGAGAGACATACTGTAGAGAATGAATATAAAAAAAATCCGGATAAAAAGTTTTATACTTTCCTATCCGGATTCTGTTTTTTAATCACAGAAGAACGCTTTCTATTGCTTTTTTGAGGTCTTCTTTACCAATTGCTCCTCTGGCTACCTGTGGAGAACCTTCCATCGGGCAGAACAAGAGTGTGGGAATGGTTCTGATCTGGAAATCTTCCGATAATTCTTCCTCTTTTTCAGTATCTACCTTATAGATATCTATCCGGTCTTTGTATTCGTCGGCCAACTCTTCCAGAATGGGGGCTACCATCTTACAGGGACCACACCAGGAGGCGTAAAAGTCAATAATACAAGGCCGTTTCCCTTTAAATATCCAGTCGCCATTATTTTCGTGATAATCTGCAACCTTTTCCAGAAATTCACTTTTTGTTAGATGTATTAATTCCATAGGAACTTAGTATCTGCCGCTCACTACATCCCAATCTACGATATCCCATAGTTTTTTTTGAGATGGTCTGCACGGCGGTTTTGATAGTCCAGATAATAAGCATGTTCCCATACATCGAAACCAAGTAAAGGAACCAGGTCTTTTGTTACCGGATTGCTTCCGTTTGCTTCTTTGGTAATAGACAGTTTACCGTCTTTGTCCCGTGCAAGCCATACCCAGCCTGACCCGAAAAGGGCTACACCTTCTTTTTCAAACTCTTCTTTGAATTTATCTAATGAACCCCATTGCGATTCGATAGCCTGTTTGAGTCCGCCCACAGGAACTTTGGAGCCGTTAGGTGAAAATTGTGTAAAATACAGGTTATGATTCAATATCTGTCCGGCATTGTTGAAAATAGCTCCGTCCGACTGTTTTACAATATCCTCGAGGTCCATGTTTTCAAAACGGGTACCGGGAATCAGGTCGTTTAATTTATCTACATACCCTTTCAGGTGTTTGCCGTGATGTAACTCTATTGTCTGCTGGCTGATCACGGGAGCCAGGGCACCGCTTTCGTACGGTAGCTGTATTAATTCGAATTTCATAACTTTTTGAATTTTATCCGTTACCGGATTGTTTATAAATAATATCATTAAACTTAAACAAATAGCAACCATGGTAAATAGTTTTTTATGTTTGTATTTCCTGAATTACAAAACAAATAAAAATAACGATATGTTCATACCTTTTTGTCATCGTATTTTTCTATTCTGCAATAGACGGATTTGATAACCTATCAGTCTTATAACCATTAACTATACCCAAATAAGTATCCTTTAGAGAAAAAACGAAAAAAGAGGGCTTTTTATTGTATTTAGGGGCTTTATTATTAAATAAGTTCCTATTTTTGTGCGCTCATTAATTTATTAATTCAGTTAAACTATTTTTAGATGGTAAAGAAAGTTGGGAATTTAATTCCACATACCTTTTTTATAACAAAAGGTAGCGGCGAGTCAGATCTGGAAAAACACGCCGGTTCTTATCACATGGCTCTTTATGATGCCGGAATATCAGACTTTAACATTATGACGTATTCGTCAGTAATCCCTGCCACTGCCCATATCACAACCATGGATGAAATTGATATTCCTCCTTTTGGTTCAGAAATGAAGACTATTATGTCGGTATCGCACGGATATCAGGATGAGTTCGTTTCGGCAGGTGTTGTATATGCCTGGATGTATAAAGATGAAAACTTCGACGAAAAGGTGGGTGGTCTTGTTTGTGAAGTAAGCGGACGCTACCGGATTGAAGAGTTGGAATCACGTTTGATCCGTGTGATCAATGACCTTCACCAGAAAACGTACGGTAAGTATTATCTGGGTGAATTGAACTTCATTACGGAAGGTATTACCATCGAGAAACGCTATGGTACAGCTCTGGCTGCCCTGTGTTTTGTGGATTTCCTGATGCCGGAAATAGAAGACTAAGAACGTATTACATACTTAACCGGGAAGGTACTCCAAAAACTTTGGAGTACCTTTTTTATGTGTTTAGAACATAGGAACAAAAGAATATATTTATTTTGTTATAAATGAGGGAAGATAAAAAACGCAAATAACTCCCCGCAGAAGCGGGGGCGTATATTTTCGTTCGGCATAGCGTCTTCGCTTTGGACGGAGGGGATTTGTAATCCCCGACAAACGAGTGTTAGGATCTGTGACCCGATAAACAAATAAATACTAATTAAACCGGAACTTAGGTATATGAAAGCATGAAAGCGGATTATAAATCCTTATACTCATCAGGCGGGGATTACAAATCCCCTTCGACCAGTACCTAATGAAGCTCTGGCTTCACGTGAGGCTGGAGCCTCACTTTTTTTTAACGACGTAGCGAGGACGCTACGCCGAACAATGTTTTTTATTTTGTAACTTATTTCATTTTTACTTTTAAAGTATGTTTGCCTGCATTGAGGGACACCGCTTGTGTATCCCGGGCATTTGCCGGGGGATAGAAGGTGGCTGTTGAATTGGCTGGGACTTCTACGTAGTAAGTAACTATGTTTCCTTTATATTCCCAACGGGAAACAATTGTTCCATAGGGGGATTCGTGAGAACATTCAAACTTTTTCAAGGATTTGATAAAGTTCGGGCGAAGCAGGATGTGTTTGAATCCCGGTTGTTGTGGGTCGGGTTTAATGCCTCCCAAACCTTTAAAGAACCAACCTCCGATCTCTCCGAACATCATATGGTTGTCCGATATATCCCGGGTTGCATTCAGGTCCCAGTTTTCCAGTAGGGTAGTGGCCCCGTTTACAATCCAGTGGCCCCACGAAGGATAGGTATCCTGTACTGCAATTTTATAAGCGGCTTCGGCTTCACCGTTTTCGCTAAGTGCATTCAGGATTGCTTTAGCTCCCAATACACCTACATCCAGGTGGAACCCGGCCTGTTCTACTTTAACGAGTAGATTTTTAACCACCTTCCCGGTCAGTTCCGCAGGTACAATGCCCCATTGCAAAGGAACACTAAGTTCTGTTTGTGTTCCGCTTGCATAGATGCCTGTTTCACGATTCAGATACTTATTATTAATAGCATCCTTTATATTCTCAGCCAAAGTACTGTAATACCGGTAATCATCTTCTTTTCCAAATAAACGGGCCGCTTCGGCAAGGATACGGGTATCTACATAATAATAAACAGAGGATGTAAACTCAACATTCGAACCTACACTGACCGGAACCCAGTCTCCACGTCCCCATGAAGTCAGATGATCCGGACTTGTATAGTGTACATAATTAACATACCGTTTGATATTTTCGTAACAGTCGGCTAATAACTTGCTATCGCCATAGAATAAATAAATGTTCCAGGGAATAATGGCAATCGTACTTGTCCAGTCAAGGCCGTTATCTGTTCCGTAACCCCACCCTCCGGTCGGGATAATATCGGGAAGTACACCGTTTGGCTGTTGTTCATCCCGGTGGTCGGCCAGCCATTTTTCGTAAACAGTAATACCATCGTAATTATATAAAGCAGTTTCGATTGCTAAGTGTCCGTCGCCTGTCCACCCGTTTTTTTTTCGCGTTGCGGACAATCGGTAGGGAATCCCATCAGGTTGGATAAATAGGCATTATTAGTAGCCCACCACAACTTGTTTAATAACGGATTGGATGAGGTAAGTGATCCTGCCGGCGGTACATCGCTATGCATGAAATAGACAGTCAGATTATTTTCGTTCAGTTCTAACGGCTGGTCGGATACAACCTCTACATACCGGAAGCCTTTGTAATTGAACCGGGCCATGAATTCATCTTCCCGGCCACTTAAAATTACGATATCGGTCTGGAATGGGTCCGTATCGTCTACGGGCCGGTGATATACATCAATGTTAGACAAATCCGCATGTCCGCTATCCAATAAGCGTTCGGTATGTATCAGGCGAACCTCTGTACCTTCAGGCCCGGATACCTGTAAACGGGTTACTCCGGCAATATTTTGCCCAAAATCAAATAAATAACTGTATTCATTCAGTTTTCTTACCGATACGGCCGGTAGTGTATCTACATTCCGGATAGGACGAACCTGCTGTGCTGTAATATTCTGTGATGGATTGGCACGCAGGCGTACTCCATGCCAGCCGGAATCGTCAAACGATGTGGTTGCCCAGTTTTTGTTCTCTTTCCGGGCATCGTAATGTTCAGCCGTATAGATACTGTTAAAGATAATAGGACCTTCTCCTGTTTTCCAGTCCAGGCCGGAACCAATGGTTTCTGTAGTTCCGTCTTCGTAAGTGATTCTCAGGTCCATACAAAAGGTAGGACGATTACGCCAGGGCGCTCTGTCAAAATCCCATACTCCCATTGATTGGTGGTTATACCAACCATTACCCAATATAACACCGATCGCGTTTTCTCCCTGTTGCAACTGTTGGGTTACATCATAGGTAACATACAGATTGCGCCGGTCAAAGCGGGTATACATCGGATCCAGCCGGTGATTGCCGGTTTTAGTTCCGTTGATATATAATTCGTATAATCCGCCCACTGCAATATAAGCGCGTGCGGAACGGATTTTCTTTCCGGCTGTAAATTGTTTCCGGAAATAGGGAGCCGGACGATAATGAATGTCGTGGTGGTCGCTGATCCAGTTACCTTTCCAATTCGACATATCCATCATTCCGGTTTCGAATGCTGCTACTTCGGATTCCGTATGTATTCCTTCCTGATCCTGTAGGCTGACTTTCCAGAAATAACGTGTAAAGGGTTGCAGAGGCTTGCCTGCGTAGGTAACCAGGATACTGTCGTCCGGTTTTATTCCGCTATCCCATTCGCTACCCTGATTATTAACTACTGCAAGCGAGTCGGTTCCTACCCATATCCGGTAGGATTGTTGATGGGCACCGGGCCGGTTGTCCTGTAATTGCCAGGAAAGACGTAGATTGAGAGCATCTATCCCCAACGGGTTTTCAAGATGTTCGCATTTAAGGTTGACTGGTTTACCAACATTCTGTGCTGCGAGTGGCATACACATAGTTAGTCCGGCCAGCAAAAAAGAATTAAAAACTTTCCGCATATTTATTTTCATGACTATTGATTAAATTAGCATTGTTTTGCAAATTAGGTCTAAATAGGTTATTCAGGTTTCAAAAGTAGAAAGAAAATTATCGTGGTAATTCAAAAAAATGATATATATGTTTACAATTATGACACTGTAACCGGTTTTGTTTCCTCCCTGTGAAAAATATTCATACATTTGCTTTATTATTTAAAGATAGAATAACCTGTAACTTTATACTATATAGAATGCAGAAAGAATTCAGTGAAGAGTGGCACTGTCTGGCCGGCCGGTATGAAATTGCGGATTTTATTAAAACCGATCCTATTCAGTTTCCTCATCGTTATCATGTAAAGCAGGATATAGAGATAAGTGCCTTTATATCCGCGTGGCTGGCGTATGGTTCCCGGCAGGTATTTATTCCTTTACTGGACGAGATACATTGCATGATGGGAGCATCTCCCCGGGAGTTTATTCTGAATCGTATTTTTGATTCTTTTGCCGGGAATGAAAAGACATTGTACCGTTTTTGTAAATGGCGGGACCTGCATGAGGTCTGTTCTTTACTTCATTCCGTATATTCTTCTTTCTGCTCTATGGAAGACTGGCTGGTAATAGCAGGTGAACCTCCGCTTCATACTTTACAGAAGAAATTCGGACATATACCCCAGTTACCTGTTTATAATGGATCATCGGCATGTAAAAAACTCCATATGTTTTTGCGTTGGATGATCCGGAGGAATAGTCCGGTTGATTTTGGTATCTGGGAGAAATTTGAACCGAAAGATTTGTCAGTACCGGTAGATACCCATGTATTACAACAGGCCCGTTTATGGGGTATTACTAACCGTAAGCAGGCAGATAAAAAACAGTGGAAGAGATCACACTGTTTGCCAAAACAGTTTTTCCTGACGATCCTGCGCGTCTGGATTTTATATTATACCAGCCTGATTGAAATGTTCTTTTGCGTAACTGTTTTATATTCATTGGAATAGAAGTTTGTATTTGTGTTTTTAAGCCTTTTGTTATATAAAATGTATAATAATAAATCCTCCTGTTTTCTTAAAGTTTTCCATTTTTGTTTTTAATAAACTGATAGTTAGATGTTTTACAAATATTAACTGTGAAAAAGTTTTCCTTTTTGGGAAACTTCTGTTCTGGTTTGTTACTTTTGTGGGAGTTTTAAAATTAACCATAATGATACAAAAATGATACAAACAGTTCTGAAACGGGATGGCCGTGTTGTCGGTTTTAACGAAGAAAAGATTGCTACCGCTATCCGTAAAGCGATGCTTCATACGGATAAAGGAGAGGATAAACAGTTGATTACAGAAATTACAGACCGTATATCCTTTAAGGGAGATGCACAGATGACCGTAGAAGCAATTCAGGATGCTGTAGAACTGGAATTGATGAATAGTAGCCGCAAGGATGTGGCACAAAAATATATTGCTTACCGTAACCAACGAAGTATAGCCCGGAAAGCGAAAACACGGGATATGTTTTTGGAAATCATTGATATTAAATCCAATGATATTACCCGCGAGAATGCCAATATGAATGCAGATACTCCGGCCGGAATGATGATGAAATTCTCAAGCGAAACAACCAAACCGTTTGTGGACGATTATCTGTTAAGTGAAGATGTAAAAGCGGCTGTGTCCGGTAATTACCTGCATATACATGATAAGGATTATTATCCGACTAAAAGTTTAACCTGTGTACAGCATCCGTTAGATAAAATCCTGACACATGGTTTTTCTGCGGGCCATGGCGAATCACGTCCGGCGAAACGGATAGAAACAGCCAGTATTTTAGGTTGTATATCGCTGGAAACGGCTCAGAATGAAATGCACGGAGGACAGGCCATTCCTGCTTTTGATTTTTATCTGGCACCTTATGTACGTAACAGTTATATTGAGGAGGTAAAGAATCTGGAAGAAATTTACGGAAAAGACTTTTCACACTTATACCAGGCAGAAATAACCGATTACATTGTAAAGCCGGTAAGCGGATTGGAAGGCGACGAACGTGTGAAACAGCATGCGATCAATAAAACTGTCAGCAGCGTTCATCAATCTATGGAAGCATTTATTCATAACATGAATACAATCCATTCCCGTGGAGGAAACCAGGTTGTATTTAGTTCGATCAACTATGGTACGGATGTTTCGGCTGAAGGCCGTTGCATTATCCGTGAAATACTGAATAGTACGTACCGGGGGGTAGGAAATGGGGAAACCGCTATTTTCCCGATACAGATCTGGAAAAAGAAACGGGGAGTCAGTTATTTGCCGGAAGACAAAAACTATGATCTTTACCAACTGGCGGCTAAAGTAAGTGCCCGCCGCTTTTTTCCTAACTTCCTGAATCTGGATGCTACATTTAATATTCATGAAGAATGGAAGGAAGAGGATCCGAAACGTTATCTGCACGAAGTGGCAACTATGGGATGCCGTACCCGTGTGTTTGAGAACCGTTTTGGTACTAAAACATCTATCGGAAGAGGTAATATTTCATTCTCGACCATTAATATTGTTCGTTTGGCTATAGAATGTATGGAGATAGAGGATAAAGAGTTACGGATTGCTAAATTCTTTGCCAAACTGGATCATATGCTGGAGGTAACAGCCCATCAGTTACACGAGCGGATGGAGTTTCAGCGTACGGCATTTGCCAAACAGTTTCCGCTGTTGATGTCTTCTCTTTGGTTGGGTAGTGAAAAATTAAAACCGGGAGATACGATCAGTTCAGTAATCAATCAGGGTACGTTGGGAATCGGGTTCATTGGTTTGGCTGAATGCCTGGTAGCACTGACCGGGAAACATCATGGAGAGGATGAAACTTCGCAGGAACTTGGTTTGAAGATTGTTTCCTATATGCGTGACCGTGCCAATCAGTTTTCTGAACAATATCAGCATAATTATAGTATACTGGCTACTCCGGCGGAGGGTTTATCCGGTAAGTTTACCGGGCGCGACCGCAAACAGTTTGGCTGTTTACCCGGTATTACTGACCGCGATTATTATACTAATTCCAATCATGTGCCTGTGTATTATAAATGTAGTGCATCTCATAAAGCACGCATTGAAGCCCCTTATCATGATCTGACCCGTGGCGGGCATATCTTTTATGTAGAAATAGACGGAGATGCTACCCATAATCCGGAAGCCATTATGCAGGTTGTGGATATGATGGATAAATATAATATTGGGTATGGTTCGGTAAACCACAACCGGAACCGTTGTCTGGATTGCGGATTCGAGAATGCCGATCAGGAAATAAAAGTATGCCCTTCCTGTGGCAGCGATAATGTAGATAAGTTGCAACGTATTACAGGTTATCTGGTAGGAACTACCGACCGCTGGAATCATGCTAAGTTATCGGAATTAAATGATCGTATCATTCATAATTAGAAAATGCTTTCTATTCTGAATATTATAGAAGATACAACCGTGGACGGGCCGGGATTCCGTACTGCAGTCTATGCAGCCGGATGCCCGAACCGTTGTCCGGGTTGTCATAACCCCGATTCGTGGGATATCCGTAAAGGGACTTGGACGCCCGTTGAGGAGATACTGGAGGTTATTTTAAGGAATGAATTTGCCAATGTAACTTTCAGTGGGGGAGATCCATTCTTTCAACCGGAAGGGTTTGCCAAACTGGCCCGTTTGATAAAAGAAAAAAGTAATAAGAATATCTGGTGTTATACCGGATATAGTTTTGAAACTATAATGAGAAGTCCGGCCCAGCAGGAACTGCTTAGTTATATAGATGTATTGGTAGATGGCCGTTTCGAACAATCCCAGCGTCAGGAAGGCCTGGTATTCCGGGGAAGCCGTAACCAACGCCTGCTGGATGTACATGCTTCTCTCTCATCCTGCCGGCCTATACTTTTAAATTATGAGGCCTGGATTTTGATTGGACTGTAATTTGGGGATCTATGACAAGTAAATTAGATAGATTGGCTATATTCAGAATTATTTTGGATTAAAAAAATAATTTCCTGTTGATTTATTGTTATCAGGATTCTTCATTTTATCATATGTTTGATTATGCCAATTGGATACCTGCTCCGGAATATCTGGGTTGATATAAGATTGATCGAAACTTTTTGCCTTATCAATTGAAGAAAAATCTATTTCATTAAATTCCTCATCTGAAACTTTTGCTTTATTATACCATTCTGTAAAAAGAGATAAATATGCTTTTTTCCTGGTACCTAAACTAGTCTTAACAATGAAATCTTTATTAAACTTCATTTTACTCTTCCCAACATTTGGATTTGAATTATCACATAAGAATACCAACGCTGCAATAAGGCCGATACTTTCTCTTTTATGACCAATTTGTTGACCAACAGTTATTTTTATATTATTAAAACCAGATTGATTAATAAGTTGTATAGCTTCGTTACTTATACGGGTGGCTGGTTCAGGAAAATATATTTTGAAAATATCGCTTTTTACATTTTCTCGTGCATCTTGTTCTGCTTTTAAATATTGTTTCGAAAATTCTTCTAATGCCTTTTTTTATCAACCTGATTTTGAATAAATGTAATATTATTTATTATCTCATTCCAATCCCACATATATATTCCAGCTTCAGCTAACCAATTTATTTTCAAATCTTCTTCAATTATTAAGTTATCTAATCCTTCACTATTGCCTGTAATACCAAGTAAATCACTATCTATCAGTTCTACTAAAGTATTCTTGTCAGAAAGAGAGGGCCACCCCTGTTCTGCTCCGGTTGCTATTTGCCATATTTCATATGATTTAATAGCAGCATACCTTAAGAATGAATAGTCAATCTCATTCCTGTTGTTAGGTTTATTATCTCGTGGTATTTTGAATATACCAGAAATGAATATACGACTACCAACCTCCCCACTATAACGTGCTTCATCCTTATGCCTTTCTCTTTTTACATTCTCAGTATTAGCCTCAATTATTTCCAGAGGAGAAGATTTATTATGACCTTGAGTCACTCCCTGTAATTCCATTTTGCCAACTGTTTCATTTGATAAAATCCAAACATACGTGTGATTTGTAAGTTGATTTGCATAAACAGAAGGTAGGTTTCTAGGTCCGATTATTCCTAATTTTAATTTTTTGATATTTTTACCAATTTTCTGAATGACAGTAGAGTGGATATCTTTTAGTTGAATAATTTTATTTTCTTTATCAGAATCTATACTTTTCTCTCCCATTAAGTCTGCTTCTTTTTCAAGTTCTTCATTATCATTCACATTAATCCCTTGTAACTGCATAGTCGGCTGAACTCTCCCTTGCTTCTGTTGCACCACATGCCAGGCTTCATGTGGTAGATGTATTTCCTGTCCGGGTGCAATATGAATATCTGTTCCTTGTGCATAAGCTAAGGCTTGTAATTGTGCTGGTTTAGAAGAGTTATAATGTACCTTTACATCATCCATACTGTAACCCGAAAGATTTTCAATGCCTGTTTTCAGATTGTCGGGTAATCCTGTATTGTTAGGTTTCTCTTCTCGTTATACAGACTCTTGTTCTACTGTAGGAGTTAATTCAAACTTACCCTGTAATAATTCTTTTTCGTCTAATTCTTCCCGTTGTATTGTATCGAATTTACCTTGTAGGAGTTCTTCATCTTCTTCCGTTGTATATCGCTGTATGTAGCGTTCTTTGTATCGCTGTAGGATAATCTCGGCAGGGGCTTGCCGGGATGCTTTGGGGTTACTATCCAGAGTACGGGATTGATTTTCGGGTTTCTTTATGTATTCTCTCATGGCTATTTAATTTAGAAACGCTATAAATATAGTTCCTGATGACGAAGTTTTAGTTCGCCATCAGAAAAAACGGTTTAATAACCACTAAATTTACTATTATTTTTTATATTTTTAAACATTTGTATATTTGTTTGATTTTTAGTTTGTTATATTT
>JAJQAZ010000165.1 GCA_021203545.1 Tannerellaceae bacterium
TAACTAATCTTTTTTTAATGAAAAAAATAGGAAAAATTAAACTAAGAGAGATCGTAAAAAAACTCTCGATACGGATCAACTTTCTCAAATTAGAGGAGGAATAGAAGGGATTATGCCACTAAACTATGGTTGTACTAATTATGTGTGTGAAAGCAGCCGAGATACAAGTGTCAGTGAATGTACAGTTAAAAAATGCGAAAACACTGCATGTAAAAGTGGAGCATAAATAATTGGATAAGAGGCTGTATACATTTATACAGTCTCTTATCCAATTTTATAAATTTAAATTACCCCCTTTATTAACTTATTCATTTTAAAATGAATGTCTTTGTAATAAATTTAATTCACCATGAATATCACAAATACATCCACCCAAATAATCTTTAATCATTTTTATAAACTTCGCCATGATAACAAAAGGAGTATTATTTATTCTACAGAAAAAGAAAATATTAATTCAACAATACATGTTAATGAATCTTGGATCTCTAAAATTCATCCAGTGTATGCAATGATTTTTTCCTTTTTATCTGAACCTATAACCGTTGCTGACTTATTTGAAGAAATAGCTTATTTTTTAGATATTAGTGAAGAGAAAGCTCAGGAGATTATAAGTCCTATTTTAGAACAGGATGAAGCCTTTTATATAGAATATGAGGGAGTAAAAAATTACTTTCCCATGAATATTGTCATTCCTGCTTCAGAGGCGTTTGCCAAGATACGTATTTACTCGCCGTTGGATTTTTGCTATGATGAGGTCGATATAGAACAGGAACGGTATTATGTAGCACCGTTTACCTCTGTGCTCATGCTTAATAATAAGTGTGTAACTAATTGTGCTTATTGTTATGCGGATACAACTACCTCCAATCAGGAAATGCCTTTTGGAAGATTAAAGGAGGTGATAAAGAATGCATATGAATTAGGGATTATGTCTATTGCTTTGAGTGGGGGTGAGGTGTTTTTATATAAAAAACTTCCGGAATTGCTGAAAGTAATGAAACAATATGATTATCCGGCAGGTCTACTTTCTACGAAAGTTCCTTTAACGGAAGAGAAAATTTTGAGTGTTAAACCTTATAGTCCTACTATACAGCTATCTCTGGATGCAATTGAAGATCCTATCTTAAGCAAGATACTAAAAGTAAAAGAGGGGTATGCCGAAAAAGTAAAAAAAAGGTATTCTTCTACTGGAAAAACACAATATGACATTTCAGGTAGCTACTGTATTAACAGTTTATAATGATAATATAGAAACGCTAGAGAAAATATATTCTTTTCTGAAAGACTTTAAAAATATACGGCGTTGGGATCTGCGGCTGGCATTCCGGTCGTTGTATAGCCGGGGTAATTTTGACGAAATAAAGGTTACTAAAGATAAAATTAAGGTGATTGATGAATGGGTAACAGCTATAAAGAAAGATACAAAACTTAATATAAGCTGGGATCCGGTATCTAAAGATCATTATTTTGAAAGTACAACCGGAAGTAAAGGATTTGTGGGAGCCCGATGTTCGGCAAATTATTCTAATATATTTATTTTACCGGATGGAAAAGTCACTATTTGTGAGCAGTTATACTGGAAGCCGCAATATATTATAGGGGATTTGTCTGTTCAATCTATTGAAGAGGTGTGGAATTCTCCAAGGGCCTTGGAACTGGCTTTTCCTAAAAAGGCAGATTTCAGTGATAAGAGTATTTGTAAAAAGTGTAATATCTTTGAGGAATGTCATACTTATACCAATAAATGTATTATTGATGTGATCAAAGGATATGGGGAGGGGAATGCGGATTATCCGGATCCCCGCTGTGTAAAAGCTCCACCGTTTATTTATGAGTTAAGGAATTGATTGTCCGGAAAAGTTTATCCTTTGGAGACAGTTATGAATTTACAAAGATTACTACCCCATTTGCTTATGAATTATCCTTATCAGGAAGATACCGGATTGTTGTATGGAAAGATGGGTGGCGTTCTTTTCTTTCATGAGTATACCCGTTATACCGGAGAAGAAATTTATAATGAATATGCATACGATTTACTAATGTCTGTACTGAATAATTTATCCAAAGATATACCGGTTGGTTTTGCACAGGGATTTAGTGGTATAGGATGGGGAATTCAGTATTTGTTATCTAACCGGTTGCTGGAAGCGGATTCAGAAGAGATATTTGAGGAAATAGACCGGAAAATCATGGAAGTAGATCCGCTTCGTATGGTGGATTTATCTTTTGACCATGGGTTGGCCGGGATTGTTTTTTATATAACTACCCGGTTAATATGTGCCGGAACGGACCTTTCTTTCAGAACACAACATGCCTCTTACCTGAACCAGCTAAATGATGGAGTGGAACGGTTGGCTGAAGAAAAGGTGCTAACAGATATACGAAAAAAGTTTCATACAGCGTATCATGGAACTCATATAATTCCGGAAGAGATTCACATACCGGATTTTTTCTATGGAGAGGAACTACCAGTGATAAAAGAATACTACTTGTTACCTTTGGGAATAAAAAACGGACTAACAGGAGTCGCTTTAAAATTAACCGGTTTATGAAAAAACATCTTTATCTCCTTTCAATTCCTATGAGAGGTTCACAATTTGGAGTAGGTACCTATTTAAGGGAACTGATTAGGGTTTGCAAAAAATCATCGATCCGGGTTTGTTTAGTCACAATGGCGTCCGGAAAACAGGAGTTTCAGGAGGAAGAGGCAAAAGGAGTTACTTATATCCACATACCAGAACCGGTAAAGAGACCTTCCGGAATGGAAGGTCAGGAATATATGGATATTCTATATTCCAATAGTGTATACATTTTAAAACCTTATGTTGATCCGGAAGCAGATAATATATTCCATATTAATTTTTTACAGAGTGAAACCCTTGCAGTAAAATTAAAAGAGTTGTTTTCCTGCAAAGTGGTAATGACTTTACATTATACGGAATGGAGTTTCCTGTTATCCGGAAACAGGCAGAAGTTAGATCGGTTGAAAAAGAAAAAAAATCTAACTGACAGAGAAAAATATATTCTGCGCTTATATCAAAGAGAGTATGCACTGGTAAATAATAGTAGTATAGATAAAATTATTGCCATCTCGCAGCATTCGTACAAAGATTTGACTGAACTTTTTGGTGTGTTCCCACAAAGGGTTTCTCTTATCCGGAATGCTTTGCCTGATAGATATAAAAATATTTCTTCTTCCGGGAAGAAAATACTGAAAGAGAAATATCATCTTTCACCTGATACTAAAGTTGTAGTTTTTGCCGGAAGGCTGGACGCGGTGAAAGGAGTAGCCTATTTGGTAAAAGCGTTCCGGATAGTGCTTCAATCCAACCCGGATGTACATTTGTTTATAGCCGGAAGCGGGTCGTGGGATACCTATACCGGTTTATCTTATCCGGCTTATTCGAAGGTCTCTTTTACCGGTTATTTGCCTCAACAGAAATTGTATGAGTTGTATCATTTGGCGGATATAGGAGTGGTACCCTCTCTGTATGAAGAGTTTGGGTTGGTTACACTGGAAATGATGATGCATAAACTTCCGGTTGTGACAAATTGTACAACCGGTTTTCTGGAAACAGTGATTCCGGGGAAAACCGGTTTGTATACTACTCATAACATCGCGGAGATGAAAGAAGAGAAAGCTGTCCGGGATCTGGCTGATAAAATCATCCGGTTGCTGAATGCCGGTGAATTGCGAAGACAGATGGGAGAAAATGGCCGGAAGTATTTTCTGAAACAATTTACAACCCGGACCTATCAAAAACAAATGCTTGCCTTTTATGAAGGCCTGTCCGGGTTCTCTGAAGAGTAATTACGTGAATCCTTTGTCATCAACCAATAACCTATCCCAGTCAGTCCATTCTGGATTCCCAGGTTTTTAGGAGTAAGATGCCGGATTTTGTTTTCTATATAGTTATTTATGTCCGGTACGGATTCTTTTCCGGGAGCGAAGTTCAATAATTCATTTGTACCGGAGAGCAAGTCCAGCCAGGTAAAGGAGAAGTCTGTTTGAATAAGGGGCTCTGTGCGGAGTTGTTTTAATAACTGTTCCCATTTCTCTTTTTCTGTAACCAGATTATCCGGAGCCAGTAATAAAGGGATGAAGTGTTGAAGATGTTTCTTTTCTTCTTCGATATAGGGGTTTCGCTTGATAGAGACCAGGATCCGGTTATATAATAAATCTGTTAAATCTGTCAGGGAAGGATGTTTGATTTGAAGCTTTTGGCATCCTAAGATAAAATAGATAACAGAGTTGAGATAACTGAGGGCTATATTGGGATCTGCATACGTAGTCAAAAATTGAACTGACTCTGTTATGATCCGGGATAGCCGCTCTTTTTCGCCGGATAAATGGAGGGCATAGAGCCCTTTGGAGAAAAGCGGAAGATCGGTTTGCAAATCAGTTTCAAACTGGCCGGTTTTCATATCGTAGATAAGGGCTTCTATCTCTTCCAGTGCATTTTCTTCTATTTCTATGTATTGACCGGCTGCCATGTGATGAATACCCCATGCTATTCCGGAAAGACCGTTGGCAAAATTCAACGGCAGCTCCTGTGTTAGTTTATCGTATAGGATTTCTATCAGTTCATCGGCGAGATCACTGTAAAGAGTGTGATTGCTGTAACGGGCGTATTTATACAGAAACAGGGAGCATCCGGTTATGCCGCTTAATAAACCGGTATTATTTATATATTGTATGTTCACATATAGTGAATTGGCTATTTGTTGTAAAACTGTTTTATACATAATCAATTCTTATTTTTTGGATTGAATAACCTGATGGAATAGTGCAACCAGTTCCGGAACATAATAATCGAAACTAAAACTGAAACGGTGTTTTCTTACATTGGCCCGTATCTGTTTCATTCGTTCTTTATCGTGTAATTTTTCTGCCAGTTCTTCGTATGTGTTGAAGAATACCCCTAAATCATCTTTTTTTATCCGGGATTGCATACCTACTATATGCCCTTCATTATTCATCTGTATCATGGGTAATCCGGCAGCGGCCAGGGTGTTCATGCGGGCAGGCATATTCAGGTCGTTCCAGCCGGCGTTCATCAAAATCCCATTATTTGTACTTTTAAAGCAATGCAGCCAGCCGGCATCATACTGTGAAAACTCTTTAACCCAGTCCACCGGTACACAGGTAGGGTGGGTATGGAAATGGTTGGGGCAATTTTCATTGCCGAAATGTTGAATCCGACTTTTCTTTCAAAATAGTTTTCCAGATACATATGGATATGTATGTTATTAGCTGCCAGGACATCTATATCCTCTAATGTAACTCCTACGACTCTACCCGGAATAACCGTATGTATTTCCCCATCCTGTTCAGACAATAAAGGAGCAAAATCATCTGTGAAGTAATCTTTTTTGGGAAGGTCGCCATCTATAATGAGGCTCGGAGCTTTTTTGTATAAGAACTGGTCAAACCACTCTTTACACTCCTGATTAATAAAGATTCGTCCGTCGGCCAGATTGAATAGCTCAAACAACTTTTTCCATTGTCCCATCATGAGCGCTATAAAAGGTCCTTCTTTAAAATGCCAAACAAAAGGTATACTCGGATTTTTTTTAAGAATCCGGTAAGTTGTATCAATAGCTTCCCGGTTTAATAAAGCGTAAATAACATCCGGTTGGATTTCTTTTACTCTTTCCTCCCAGTTTTCAAAAGGCACATCTTCCACATTTCCAAACGGTAGCGGACCCACCATAGAGAAACTCATAGAAGGGCGTTGTGTCCATATTCCATATAATTTGTGTCCATCTTCCTCTAAGGCACAAATCCGTTCGGCATTAAAGGCCAGATCTCCTACAATCAGGATTTTCAGCCCGTCCGGCTTCCCTGTATTTTTTACACGGAACTTTTTATATAGCTCTTCTTCATTGATAAACCGGTATTCCGACATGCTTAATCTGATAGGTTCTTTCACATTGTAATATTGCCGGTACATGTTTATTCCTCCTCCATACCTTTCACAAATATGTTTATAACGCTGGTAAGGGTGTGAAGTCCAGTTGGCTGTTATTTCATTGATGGATGCGAATATCCCTTTTCCGGTCAGTTTATACCAGAACATTTTAAACAGGTCTTCGGTCACAAACTCACTTCGTACGATCCATCTGTCTGATGTTTTCCGGTGGGCTACCTGAACCAGTTGTAGCCATAGGTCGTTGAATAAAGAATTAGTTGTAGTATGTTTGAAATTTAATTCCGTAGAGTCATTATTCTCACATTGTGCGATAGAATAGGCCAGAATAATTTCCTCTGATTCTTCCAGGCGCCTGGCCAATGTTTCCAGATGATTGCTGAAATAATAGTCATCTGAGGGTAAATAAGCAATCGTGTCATACCGGGCTGCATCCAACCCCTGATTGAGTGCATAGCCCAATCCTTTATTAAATTCGTTTTTTATATACCGGATACGAACGTCCGTCAACAAATCCGCCAGGCAATCATCTGTATAGTCAGTGCTTCCGTCGTTGATGATAATCAATTCCCAGGCAGTATGTGTTTGTTGGAACAGGCTGAGAATAGCCCGCCTGATAAATTCTTCCTGGTTGTAAGTAGGCATTATAACTGAAAATCGAACCATGTTTTAGAAGTTTAAAATTAGAAAATTGTAGGGTTTTAAAGGGTATTATATATATGCAACATCTTTTCTTTAAAAGATATACTTTCAAATTTCTCAAGAAATCTTTTCCTTCCTCCATCTGCTATTGCCCGGGATAGTTTTTCGTTTGTCATTAAAAGCAGTATCTTTTCCGTTAGCACAGTTGTATCCGGAACTCTTTTCCCTTTTAGAGTTTTTACGGGAACTTTTAATCCGGAGATGCCGTCTTCTACAATTTCTCTTAATCCTCCTGTATCAGATACAATGATTGGTAAAGCGTGCATCATCATTTCAATAGCTACAAAACCAAATTCTTCATGCACAGAACTAACAACTCCCATGTCTGCCATGTGATATAGTTCGAATAACTGTTTTTTATCTAATCGTCCGGTAAAAGATACTTTTGTACAACTATATCTGCATTGCTCCAATAAAGGGTTAAAATGGCCCTCCCCGGCAATGAAGAGGTGTGAATCCAGATGTGTTTCTATCACTTTTTGAAATGCCTGCAATAAAAAGTTGATACCTTTTACTTCATCCAGCCGGCCTGCGAAGACGATTACTTTAGTCTCTCTATTCAAAAAATATTTTTCTTTAAGTTGTTCTTTGGGGATGTCCGTAACCTTCTTATATTCGTCCTGCAACGCATTATGAACGATAACGGCTTTATTTTTATCTATACTGATTGCTTTATGAAACGTGTTAAGAGTATGCCGGGCAACGCAAATCAACCGGTCACAGTTTTTGATCATTTTTTCGTCGTTCCGGATGGATTTTAGAATACTTTTTTCCTGCTTATCTAATTCGGCGGTTGTTTTTTCATGATAGACAATAATTTTTTTTCATTGCCCAGTAGACTAAAACTCCACTCTGTATAATGAGCCACCAGCACGATTTTACATTTGAACAGCTTTTTTAATGCCGTAACCAGTCCCGGGTCAGACATGAAATTCAGATGGAAAATATATTCCTTGTTTTTATCATCCGGTATAAATTCTTTTAAAATATAAGCAATATTTCTTGCATAGTATTTATTGGAATTCCGGTTTGTAGTCTGAACGGCAGGAATAGAGATCTCTTTATACCCCTTTTTCGGAAATAGTAATTTCGTAATCATCGGAATTTAAATAAATCACTTCAAAATCTATCGATGCACTTTGTAAACATTTTGTTAATTTGTCTATGTACGTGCCTATACCATATATGGCGGCCCTGCTTTTGCTGTTAAATAGATATACTTTTTTATTCATATACTGTGTCTTTCGGGTATTTGCCAGGGTATCTTTTTATTATAAACTTTCTGTTATTATTTTTTTCAACGGCAGGATCAACCGTTCCAGAACAGAAAGATCATCTGTTATAATATCCGCTTGCGCAAGCATTTCAGGATGATAGGGTAATTCTTTGTTATACGTAGTAGTAAGCCCTTCCGGCAGATCTATTTCTACCATATAATTATATTGTTCTTCGGTGGATTTAATGGGGGCTAAGGAAATGTTCCTGACAGTTCCTCTTACGATTCCATATTCATTATCGGGAAAATTAAAAAAACGGATGTTTACTTTTTGTCCGGCTTTTACTTTTCCCGAACGTTCCATGGGCATCATGGCTTTTCCGATTAAATCTCCCTGCTCGGAAGGTATGATATTAAAAACCGTTTCTCCTGCCGATACATTTTGGTTTTCTGCCCAATGCGTAGTGAAGGTAACTTCGCCATTCACCGGACTGATAAAAACAAAAGTTTGTTCCCAGGATTGTATTTCTGTAATCAACTGTGCGATATATGTTTTTATCTGAGTTTCCAGATCATTCTTCCTGTCTTCATATTGATATTCCGTATCCAGCAGGTTCTCTTTGATCTGTGTTATCTGCATCTGAGTATTTTGCAGAGTAGAACGAATATTTTCCAGAGATAAAGCACTTTGCAGATATTGACTTCTTGATATTTCCAGTTCTTCTGCGGAGAGTACTCCTTTCTGGCTTAGCTGCAAATCTCTCTGATATTGACTTTCTGCTAATGACAGTTGTTCCTGTATGATTGTTTGTTGGTGAGTAAGGTTATTGTAATAGGTTTCATACTCGATAACCCTCTCTTTTACCGATTCTATTTTTTTAGAAAAATATTGCAGTCTGTTGAACTCCTGGTAATTGGATAAAGTGATATAAAAGGAAGAGAACAGCGACTGGAGGTTTCCCAGGTTTAAATCTTTGGGAGGAAGTTCGCTTGTTCGTTCCGGATTATAGGTCTCAATGTATTGCTTTAGTAAACGTATGTCTTCGGGCCTGCCCGGATTTTCAATCAGGGCAATGTAGTCATTTATCTCTACTGTTTGTTTATCCGCAACATACAGTTTCTGTAGTTTCCCATTTGTTTTTGCAATTAATGCTACAGGAGGAGTAGTACGGGTTAATGTCATAGTAGTAGTAATCGTATCAGGATACTTGAATATCGCGCTTCCTGTTAAAATTATCACAACGATTGCTCCAATCAGTGTAATACCTCTGCGTGAAATCCATGGTGGAACGCTTCCCAGTATCTCCTGAAATTCTTCACTCCGGAGTTCAATCTCGTTTGCAGCCTGTTTCTTTTTTTCTGTAGCCATCTTATATTATAAACCTAATTCCAACTGATTTTTAACCAGTGTATAATAGGCACCTTTTTTATTTGTTAATTCTTTGTGAGTTCCTTCTTCTATAATTTTACCTTTATCCATCACAATAATGTTATCGGCATTTTGTACGGTACTTAAACGGTGGGCCACTATAACCACTGTTTTACCTTTATAAAATTCATTCAGGTTATCCAGAATAATTCGTTCGTTGTTGGCATCCAGTGAATTGGTTGCTTCATCGAAAAAGAGCATCTCCGGATTTTTATAAACGGCACGTGCAATCAGCAGGCGTTGCCGTTGTCCCTGGCTAATACCATCTCCCTCCATTCCTATCTTTGTATTGTATTTCAGGGGAAGTGACTCTATAAACTCTTTTATATTGGCAATCTCTACCGCCCGCAGCAAAGCCTGCTTATTTACTATATCTTCCCCTACCGCAATGTTATTGGCAATCGTATCAGAGAAAATAAAACCATCCTGCATTACGGCTGCTGTTTTTTGTCGCCATACATGCGGATTAATATCTTCAATATCAATATCATTAATTTTAATTTTACCTTTATTGGGTGAGTAAAAAGCCAATAGCAACTTAATGAGTGTGGTTTTACCACTACCACTGGCGCCCACTACCGCTGTGATTTTATTTTGTGGAATCGTCAGGTTGATGCCGTTTAATACATAATCCCGGTCGGCACCGTTGTAGCTGAAATAGAGGTCTTCGATATGAAGGGTTTTATCCTCCGGCAGTTCATTGATACGGGATTCTATCACCTCTTCTTCATCTTCTTTATTCAGGATCTCATTCAGGCGTTCCAGGCTTATTTTGGCATCCTGAGCCGCCTGAACAAATCCAATCACCTGTCCGATAGGCCCCGACAGTTGTCCGATAATATAACTAACAGACATCATCATACCCAATGTCATAGAACCATCAATAACGGCACGGGCGGATACGAAAGAGATAAATAAGGAGGTAGTCTGGTTAAAAAAGACTGAGCCCAATTGCTGGTATTGGCCTAACGCCATCCCTTTAAGGCTGATTTTGAAAAGTTTAAGCTGTATCCTTTCCCATTTCCACCGTTGCTGCTTCTCGCAGTTATTGAGTTTGATCTCCTGCATCCCGGTAACCATCTGTACCAGATTACTCTGTTCGGCGGATGCCTGTGTAAAGCGGCTCATATCCAGTTTCCTGCGATATCGCATAAACAGCATGATCCAGGTCACATACAGGGAATTCCCTAAAATAAATATTCCTAAGATAGTTAAATTATAATAAGCCAGAATAATAGCGAATATAATGAAATTGGCAAAAGAAAACAGAGTAGTGAGAGTAGAGCCAGTCAAAAACGATTTGATCCTTTCGTTATCACCTATACGCTGCATAATATCCCCGACATTTTTTGTGTCAAAAAAGCGCAGCGGTAATTTCATTAATTTGGATAGAAAATCGGAAATCAGAGAAATACTGATGCGGCTGTTTACATGCAGTGTAATCCAATTGCGGATAAACTCTACTGCCAACTGGGTAATAGAAAGGATTAATTGAGCGATAAGTACCAGCGTTACAAAGCTAAGGTTGTGATTTCCGATACCCTGGTCTACAATTGCCTGTGTAAGAAAAGGAAGAAAAAGTGCCAATAAACTCCCTATCATCATACCGATAATGAGTTGGATCATCTGTGACCGGTAAGGGGTCAGGTAACGGAGGAAATAGCTTAACCCTTTTTCTTTTTTCTCTTCCAGGTATTCATTGTCATAGAATTCGGGTGCAGGTGTCAGGAGCAGGGCTGTACCGGTATCCTCCTGGCCCTCTTTTGTACTGATCCAGCACCTGAGAAACCCTTCTTTATCCATTACATATTTTTCGCCTGCCGGATCGGATATTTTTATTTTGTATTCTCCGTTCCTTTTTCTGCTGATGCCATAACAAACTACAAAATGATTCTGGTTCCAATGTAAAATACAGGGGAAGGGCAGTGCACTTTCCAACTGCTCAAAAGTGATCTTCACCCCACTGGTACGGAATCCGATGCTTTCTGCCGCATCACTGATCCCCAACATAGAAACCCCGGAACGGGTAATAAAACTTTTTTCACGTAAATATTGTATGCTGTAATTCCTACCATAATATTTAGCGATCATTCGCAAACAGGTAGGACCACAGTCCATTGCATCCAGTTGTTTATAGTTGGGGAAAGATAATTTCATTTGTTAAATATATTAATTCAATAATTTAAATGCAATAGCTGTGTATCCGTTTTTCAAAATACCAAAAGGTCTTTGGGTAAAAATTGTTTTTTCCTGGAATTTACATTTTGATGATAATTTTTTAAGGATATCCATGTTTTCTATTATTTCTTTTTTATCTGAAATATCGCGAAGTTTATGCATTAATTCCTCTTTTTCATTGTCTGAATCCGGCAATTTTTCCAATGCAATAAGCAGATCATAAATGTAACCCGATTGCAAAAGAATATTATTCTTATCTTTCCGGTTGTAACAGCGGCTGATAGCATACCGGGCAATACCCTTTAAACCTGTTTCGAGTTTCTGGTCTTTGATATATCTTACATCCCATTCCATAATCCTCGCATCAATATCTTCCAGTATATCATCCGGATCTGCTTTTACAAAGTTGTTACGAATCAGATATTCTATCCCCCAGGCAATACCACACAAACCATCCTGAAAGTTCTTGGTTGTATCCATATGGGTTTCCAGATAAATTTCGTCCAGCAGATTACCTGCAAATTTTTCGTAAATCCTGTTTTGTGTATACTGTGCATAGTGATAGAAAAAAATTGTGATTCCCATTTTTCCATTTAATAGACCTGGGTTTTCAATAAAACTGGCATTCCACATTAGATGCCGGACCAAACGGGGTAGAATAAGGTTATTTGTTGTTTGCATAAATTCAAATTTTACATTGGTTTGTGAATGGGCATATTCTTTATTAAATAAATGATGAATGAATACATAGGGAACAAATATAAATTAATTAACCTGAAATATCCATATGGATAGGGAAAGAAAAATCATAATAGCATAATAAAACCAAACAGGCCGCCTCATTTGAGGCAGCCTGTTTCCATATAGGGTCGATTAAATGTTATTTCAATAACGCATCACGGATTGCTAATATTTCAGCATTTTGTGATCTTGCGGTATTGATTGTTTCTACTTTATCTTTCAACGGTTCGATTGTTTGTTTCATTTCGTTCAGTTCAGGATAGTAAACCGACAGATCCTGGGCGATTTCTCCTAAAATATTCAAGCGTCCTTCCATGTTTTCAGAAAGTCCGGCTGATGTAGCATCCCCTTTTATAACCAATGATGGATTTGCCAGCAGGCAGGCATATTCGGATGCCATACCGCCTAACATTTCCAGTTGCACATCAATCTTATCGTTGTCTGCCATTGCATCGATCAGTCTGTTTTCCTGGTCTTTTGTAAAGGTCTTAAAATCTTCCTTCGAAGCATTCGCCGGAGCCTGCTGTTTCATAATATCCTGTACAAAAGCGATGTTCAGGTCGGAAGTTAATTTCACCAATACATTTTCAAGTTCGCCGGTAGGTTGTCCGGTAGCTTTCAGAATATTGTAATCTGCAAAATACATACCGCATGCACGTGCTTTCTGAGACTGTGTATTCAATTCGGCTGCTTTTGCAACAGGCAGCATATAGGATAAGTCTCCTACCCCAATACTTACATCTTTCGCATATAAACGATAAGGTAATTCAGAATCCGGCATGTCTTTTAACAGGGTAACTGTTTCGACTTTCAACTCTTCAGTCAATAAGTTTTTGGTGGCACTTCCTGCAACAACTGCTGCATCTTCAATTTTTGCAGCATCACCTTTCGTTTGAGAACCACCTCCACATGACACCATTCCCCATGTACAAAAAGATAAGGATAACAGATAAATAAAATTCTTTTTCATATTGAATATTTTAATAATTTATATTTTACCATATTAGTATTCGTTTCTCTTTCTCATAAATCCTGCCGGAAACTCTGCGAATATAACGATTATCATTAATAATACAAAGAATCCGAGAACCAATAAATTAAATGCATATGTAGAAAGAGTGTATCCTCCTAAATTTTTTTCAGAACTATAGAAGTGTGCTCTACCTGCTTTATTATCAGGCTTTATATATACTTGTCCGATCTTCGGATAGAGCCGGTTCTGACTTTTTTTATAGAAACGGCTACTACCGATCCCGGTTACCATATCTTCGATTGCTTTGTTATGGTTTCTTTTCTTTAAATCATTGATATAATCACTACCATAATTGCGTATATCTTCTTTGTGTAATTGATCCAGATAGGCTGTATAATTATGTGCTCTTTCTTTCAGTTTATCAGTCGCTTTATCAATATAATCCAGATAGGAATCACCGGATTGATAGGGCTCGATCCTGGCTATTTTACCTAATATCTTCAATTCGTTTTCGATAAATATTTTTTCATTATCATTTGTGTCCTGATTATATCTGTAAATAGCACTGCGTATTTCCGGGGCATGAATATCGCCGTAATATTGTGCCAGAAACTTCTCTCTTTCCACGATGAAATAGTTAGCCTGATAGGCATTTGAACTGAATTGTTCAACAACCAATGCTTCGAAAGCCCAGCGCGAAGGAATCACTTCACCGATGACGGGCACAATATTTTTCTGCGAAGCCTTCGTATTCAGATCGTCAAAATGTACCACCAAACCACACAGTAATATCTGTGGAATCAGCAGGAGCGGAATCGAAATGTAAATGGCAACAATCGAATTCAGAGTCTGCGAAAGCCATAAGCCGGTCAGATTGGCCACAAATGCAGTTATCCATAAAATACTCCACCAGATAAAAAACATATCCCAGCCAACCCCGATAATCGCATTACCGATCAATATAAACAGGAATGTCTGAATACCGGAAACACAAAAAACATAGAATATCTTGGAGAGTAAATAGCTGCCACGGCTAAGCCGGAGGAATCGTTCCCGTTTCAGAAGCGAACGGTCTTTGATAATCTCCTCCGCACTGATACTCATACCGATAAACGTTACCACAATAACAGCCATGAAGATGTAAGAAATAAAATTCTTATTACTCCATAATGTATAATCAGTATCCTCCATATAACGGGATAGCAGTGCTACAATAACAGCCAGGATAGGAGCCTCCAATAATGCGATAAGCAAATATTGCGTATTCGTTAATTTCGTTTTTACATTCCTTTCCAGAAAGAGGAGAAACTGCTTCCGGAGTGAAGGTTGTTGCTGCTCGTTTTCCGGTAGGGGAGTTATATCGACGGCATTGAATGCCGGCCGTTTTTGTAAATATTTATTGTGCCATTCCTCAGGGGTGAATTTCCGTAAGGAAGTTTGGTTACCTGAATCATCAAACCGTTTAGAGTCAATAATATTCAGAATCAGTTCCGGATTCACATTTCCACAAACATCGCACACACTGGTATAGGGGTCTGTGTATTTGGCAGCCTGCTTGAAATAGGTAATTGCTTCGATCGGGTTACCGTCATAAATAGGATATCCTCCTTTGTCGAGCAGCCATAAACGGTCGAACAACTTATAGATCTCTGAAGAGGGTTGGTGAATATTGATAACAACCAATTTCCCCCGGTGGGTTTGTTCTTTCAACAGGGTAATCACCTTTTCGGAATCAGAAGAGGAGAGTCCGGATGTTGGTTCGTCCAGGAACAGGATTGCCGGTTCGCGTATCAGTTCCAGCGCAATATTCAGCCGTTTACGTTGTCCGTCGCTAATTGTTTTATTCAGAGGCGAACCTACCCGCAATGTTTTTATCTCTTTCAGATCCAGATCCTTTAATACGGAATCCACCTTTCCGGCCAATTCTTCATCCACGAGTTTATCGAAACAGAGCCGCGCTGTATACCATAAATTCTGGTACACGGTTAATTCTTCAATTAACAGGTCATCCTGCGGAACAAACCCAATCAGCCGTCGTGCTTCCGGTGTTTGCAAAGAGTAGCCGTTGATCGTCACTTCTCCTTCGTCCGGACAAATATTCCCGTTCAGTATGCCCAGTAAGGTAGATTTTCCAACCCAACTGCCCCCCCCCATAATCGCTGTTAATTATCCGGAACACAGATCAAACGAGAAATTATGTATTCCATTCCGGCTGTTAGGGAAGGTAAAATTGATATCCCGCCCCGATAAATAGACCCACTCTTTATTTTCCAAATGGTTGAACACAGCCAGCAGGTCACTGTAATAGATGGGTTGAAACAGCGGGCTTTTAATTACACTGCTGTGTTGCCACGAATAAAACATATCGGGCGTAACCGGATTATCGTTCAGTAAGACCATACCACTGCCGTAATATGTAAAGATCATTTTTTCAAAACGATCCAGGTAAAGCACACGGATATAACCTTCCAGGCCTTCACTGTAAATATGGTTGTCACTTTCTTCAGGATTGCTGTCGATTGTCAGTATAGACGGGTAGTCTCCTCCGGTAATGAATACAAGAGCTTCTTTAAACTCTTCATCGGAAATATTAAAAAGTCCGGCAACCAACCGGAACAGTAAAATATGTTCTTTAAATTGCTGACTGTTAGAATAGGCAAATTCAATAAAGCGGATCAGCATCAACAACTGTTCCTCCTGTGTCAGTTTCACCTGCATCTGTGCACATACATTCCGGATAATCATCTCTTTATCTACCGGAATCACAGAATCATCATACATATCCCGCAGGGCTGTGTACAACTCAATATGTTCTTTATGGTCGCGGACACCGAAATGACTTGACAGATACGAGTATACTGCTTTGTAAGCCTGTTCGGAATTAATCTTTACGATAGATGCAAAGACAGTAAACAGATTCAGGAGTCCGTTTAGAATACTTTCGTTCATGTATGGTTTTTTTCGCCTTTCCTGATAACTCACACAAAGATAAATCTAAACCACGAAAATAAACCTATGCAATGGGAAATAATTAAAAAAGAAAATAAAAACACGGAGACACGGAGGCACGGAGTTTTATATTTATTTCAATAATATTTCTCCGTGCCTCCGTGTCTCCGTGTTGATCTTTATTACACCTCAATCCTTTTAGCGAGTTTTCCGATTGTTAATCCTTGGAATACGATTGAAAAGACTACTACGAAATAGGTGATTGCTACGATAAAGTTGCGGTAGTGTGTATCGGTAATAGAGAGGGCCAGGGCAATGGATACACCTCCCCGTAAACCTCCCCAAACAAGGATGAGGAAGGTTCCGTGAGAAAACTTTTCCCTGAATGGAATAACGAGAGTGGGAATTTTAATGGCGATATACCGGGCAAAGAGCACTATAAGAATAGCACATATGCCCACTACCCAGTAGTGCCGCAGATTGGGAATCAATAAAATTTCGAACCCGATCAGTAAAAACAACAGTGCATTCAGAATTTCATCCGTTAACTCCCAGAAGGTTTTCACAAAACTATTATCCAGGTTCTTTTTCTTTGAATAATCCCTGCTGACATTCCCGATCACAATCCCGGCAAAAACCATGGTAAGAGGCCCCGACACATCAATCATCTGTGAAATAATCAACCCGCTGATAACAACCGATAATGTGATCAGTACATTCAATTGCATATCTTTTGCCGTTTTCATGGCGTACCAGCCTATATACCCAAGGATAAGCCCTACAATTACAGCACCGAATATCTCTTTTACCAATAGCCATGATATGGAAACGGCTGTAATGTTTTCGACCTGCATTTTACCGTTGGCAATACTATAAAGTAGTGTAAACAAAACAACTGCAACCCCGTCGTTGAAGAGTGCTTCACCGGTGATTTTAGTCTCTATGGGTTTGGAAACTTTGGCTTCTTTCAGAATTCCCAGTACAGCAATTGCATCGGTAGGAGAGATAAGGGCACCGAACAGCAGGCAATAGATAAGCGAAGGTTGTATATCTAAATATAGATAAGGCAAAGCCAGAACCAAAAAGTAATATAGAGCAAACCCTACAACAAAGGTGGAAATAATTACACTGAGAGTAGAAAACACGATAATGGAAAGTCTTTGCTCTTTCAGGTCGCTTAGATTTATCTGGATCGCGCCGGCAAACAGGAGGAAATAGAGCATTCCTCCCATAACTAATTGAGTGAAGTCTATATCATCAATTACATTATATATATTAATCAGTGGTTCCGGATCGAACTTTTTGGTAAAAACCAGCAACATAGAGAAGATCATCGTAATGATCATCAATCCGATTTTAGAAGGAAACTTAAGTAAACGAATATTGATATAACTGAAAATCGTCGCGATAATAATCAGTATACCGAAAGAATAAAACAATCCCATGGTTGAAAAATTGACAATGGATAATTATATTATTAACATGAAAGTATCCGGGATTGTTACTTTTGTTTTCTAATTCCTACCTTTGCAGATGATAAATTTCGAATGCAGATGGGAACAGGAAAGTTATTTTGGTATCATTGTATGGCAATTCTTACGGTTGCAATCTGGGGAACCACTTTTGTTTCAACCAAGATACTGATTGCCCATGGATTAACTCCCGTGGAAATTCTGTTTTACCGTTTTACAATCGCTTATATCTGTATCTGGTTTATTTCTCCTAAAAACTATTTTCCCGGAATTGGAAGGACGAGTTGTGGATGATTGGTATGGGGTTTACCGGTGGTTCCCTCTATTTCGTTTCTGAAAACACTGCGCTGGGTATTACGCTGGCTTCGAATGTATCCCTCATTATCTGTACAGCTCCTATCATGGTAGCCTTTATCGCATGGCTGTTGAACAGGAAAGAGAAATTAAAACGAAGCCTTCTGACAGGCTCTTTTATTGCCCTGGCCGGTGTGGCACTGGTTGTTTTCAACGGAAACTATTATTTAAAAATCAGTCCTATAGGTGATCTGCTGACATTTATTTCAGCCCTGATGTGGGCCTGCTATTGTCTGATATTAAAGAAAATGAATACCCGGTATCCTACGTTGTTTCTTACCCGGAAAGTATTTTTTTATGGAGTACTTACCTTGTTTCCGATGCTTCTTTTATTCCCGGGACATCTCTCTATCCATTTTGACACATCCATTCTTTCGTTGCCTGTGGTCTGGATAAACCTCCTATTTCTGGGTGTAGTGGCATCCATGCTTTGTTATATTATGTGGAATACGGCAGTTAAACAATTAGGCCCGGTGTATACTTCCAATTATATCTATATTGTTCCGCTGGTTACGGTTTTTGCTTCTGCTCTGATTTTGAATGAACCCGTTACCTGGGTCTCTTTGCTGGGGGCTGCTTTTATTTTGTATGGAGTCTATTTTGTGGAAAGAAAAGGGTATTCATGATGGAATACAGCAGAGCTATACAACAAATCTATCTCTGTGTTGTTTATTTATCAACTAAAAAGTCACTATGTCGTTGCTCCAGTTATTCAAAAATATTGCTCCGTATGTAAAACCGTACCGGTTGTTGGTGTTTTTTACATTGACACTTACGCTGATCGGTTCTTTTACGGCACAGGTGAATGCCTGGGTGTTACGGTATACCGTTGACCAGATATCCGCTTTACTGGATGCCAACCAGGGATTGCAGGAAGGGATGCATATCCTGGTTACGATATCGGTGATCCTGATCGGGAAAGAAATAGTAAACTCTTTTATTAACTTCGAGCAAAGCTATTATGGGGAGAAATTACGAATCTATGTATCCCGCGACCTTGCACAGAAAGTAATAGATAAAATCCTTACCTATAAACTGGCTTTTTATACGTCGGGCGGGAATCAACCGGGTAAATTACAGATACGGATTGACCGGGGAATTGAAAGTCTTACCCGGTTAGTGCAAAATTTCTTTATTGATATTCTGCCTCTTTTCGCCAGTGCAGTCGTTGCTTTGGCTATGATGTTCAATGCGAACTTTTATGTTGGATTGGTTGGATTGATCATTGTTCCGATCTATTTTTTTGTAAGTGTACGGCAGGCGAAGCGGTTGGCCGGCTCGAGGCGTAATATTCGGGAGTTAAGGGAAAACAAGAGCCAGGGTATTCTGGGAATCCTACAATCTATCATGGTTATTAAGTCCTTTATCCGGGAGGATATAGAGAGTGAAAAACAATTAGGACTACAAACTTCATTGACTGCCGCCCAGCTACGTACCCGCAAAATCAGTTTTCTGTTTGACGGGATCAAAAGTTTTATCGAACAGATCGGAGTGGTTTTAATTATTATTCTTACCTCTTATTTTGTATTAACCGGAGTGATGACTATCGGAGCCATTATGTTTCATATTCTTCTGTTTAATAATGTTACTGCACCGATCCGCCAGCTACACCGGATATATGACCAGATGAATGATGCCCTCATTTATTCAGAAGGCTTTTTCGATATCTTAGATGCCGACGATCAGACTGAACAAAGCGGTAACTATATATCTCCCCATGTGCAAGGTAAATTTACTGTACGGAATGTAGACTTTACCTATCCGGATAATGAAGAGCCGACACTCCATAATATCAATATGGATATTCTACCCGGTAAAATTACAGCGTTGGTAGGATTATCGGGAGCCGGAAAGAGTACACTGATCAATCTATTGGATAAATTTTACCAGCCGGATAGTGGGAAAATCCTGTTGGACGGTGTTTCATTGGATGAGTACAATACCGGTTTTCTGCGGGATAACATCGGATTGGTATTACAGAAGAATCATATATTCAATGGTACGATCGAAGAAAACATAAGATATGGTAATCCGGATGCTACATTTGAACAGGTGGTATATGCCGCGAAACAGTCCTATATACATGATCAGATCATGGCATTACCTGACCGTTACCAGACATCTGCCCTGGCTCTGTCCGGTGGTCAGCAGCAAAAAATAGCTATAGCCCGTATGTTTCTGAAGAATCCACCTATTATTTTTCTGGATGAACCGACCGCCAGCCTGGATGCGGTTTCTACCGAACAGATCAAAAACAGTTTGGATGCTATCAAAAAGAACCGTACAGTAATAATAATCTCCCACAGCATCTCCCAGATCATCGACTCCGATTGTATCTATGTTATGAAAGAGGGACGAGTAGTAGAGCGGGGCACTCACGAAAGTCTTTACCACATGCACGGTACCTATACCGAAATATTCGATGCTATGGCCCGCAGCCTGAATATTGACAAGATATCCAAAACATTGGTTTAAATCCCAGTGCCATCTGCATGGCACTGCTGTGCCAATACGATGGCATTCTGATGCCACCAGCATGGCATTCGCGTGCCAATACGATGGCATTGCAGTGTCTTAATGGTGTGCCTGTAGTGCCTGCATCCTGACAATGCCGTGACAATATTCTGGCAAACCAATGCCTTATGCGCTACACTATTAGATGTTAGTGTATTAATGCCTCTGTTTTAGGGGGTATTTGTCTAAAAGTTAGACATGACTGTAAATTAATTGGACAATTTGTTCTGTTTTGCTCTTTTTTATTTCTTTGATTATTAGGATTTTAATGTGTTTGGCATAAAGTTTGCAATTCAGATTTGAAAGAATAATTGGTTATGGGTAAAACATTTAAGAATCTAATCCATGTATTGAAAAGTTTCAGGGTTGCGACTGTTACCAACCTGTTGGGACTTACACTGTCGTTTTTTGCGTTTATGCTGGTAATGATTCATGTGAGGCATGAATATAACTATAATTCATCTATACTAAACAAAGAACGAATCTTCCGTATGGAGAATATGCGGAATGATAAGATTTGGGAACCCAATTTTTCCCGTCCACAGTTGGAGCGGTTTATAGCCTCTTCACCTTATATTGAGGCAGCAGGTATTACAAATAACCTGGCTTATTTGTCTTTTGATTTCGGTGTTGCTACTTCTTCCGGTCCTGACGCTGTTACTTATGTAGAGAAAATTGAGCGGGTGAGGCCGGACTTTACAACTGTTTTTAATTTTGATATGGTAGCAGGAAGTGCGGACTGTTTGAAACAAAAGACAGAAGTTTTGTTGCCCGAAAGTCTTGCTAAAAAACTTTTTGGTGATGAGAATCCGGTTGGGAAATTGATTTTCCTTTCCGAATTTGAAGGACTTGAAAATGAATTTTCCCTTTTTGGGAGTCCTCTTTATAAAACTCCTGTTGTAGGAGGTGTTTATCGTGACTTTCCGGAAAACTGTTATATAAGGAATGCAGTTTATACATCTATTCCGGAAGAGGAGATGATGGGTGATTGGAATACGGGCCCTTATTATTGTTATGTATTGTTATCTGACCCGGAAATGGCATCTGTTATTGTTGATGAGTATCTGGAAAAATATGCGGAATCTCTCCGGCAGAGAGCTATTGATGATATTCGCCTGACGCCTTTGCCGGAACTTTATTTTAATCCGCAACTACGATCAGATTCCTTACCGGCAGGAAATCAGATGCGAACAAATATGTTGTTTTTTATTGCTGTATTGGTTATCCTCATTGCAGTGGTCAATTATATTAATTTGTCGGTCGCATTAGCTCCCGTACGTATTAAATCTATTACTACCCGGAAAGTATTAGGATGTTCACAGAATGCCTTATTAACCAATCTGGTAGTAGAATCATTATGTATCTCTCTTTTCTCTTTCTTTTTTGCTTTGGCTCTTCTTTTTGTAGTCAGAGATGCGAATTGGGTGGTGGGGATGTTAGGACATTCACTGAATTTATCGTTAAACAGCACGCTTGTTGTGTGGACAGCCGTACTGGCAGCCGGTACCGGTATTGTAGCCGGTATATATCCGGCTTTGTACATGACCTCTTTTCCGGCGGTGATGGCTCTTAACGGTTCCTACTCTTTAACCGGAAAGGCAAAAGCAGCACGTAAAGTGTTGATCGGTTTTCAGTTTATCATCTCTATTGCTTTGATCATCGGAACATTGTTTGTGTACCTACAGAATAAATTTATAGAAAATGTAGAGTTGGGTTTTGATAAAGAAAATATGCTGGAGGTCCGCATAAGTATGGGAACTGCATTGGGTAAGAGCGATTTATATCGTGATTTATTGATAGAGCACCCGGATATACAGGATGTGGGTTTCATGGAAATGAAATTTGTTACAGACGAAACCAGACCTAATATTGGTTATAATTACCGGGATATACATTCGTATATGACATGGTTAGGTGTCTCACCTAATTTTCCGGAGTTAATGGGTATTGAGTTGGTTGCCGGGCGGTACTTTTTACCCGGTGATGAAGCTCCGGATAACGAACGCCCGGTTTGTATGATTAATGAAATGACTGCCCGTGAGATTATTTCCCGCTTTGAGCCCGGCGAAATAGGAGATATTTATGATTTGGTGGGAACAAGTATCAATGATAATAATAGTATGGTACAAATTGTAGGTATCTTTAAAGATTTTCATTTTCAATCGTTGTATCAGGAGGTTAAACCTTTTGGTATCTGGGTTTCACCCAGATTTACTTACCGCCGGTTTTTACCGGAAGTACATTCGTATGTAAAGATTGCCGGTGGCAATCCCGCTGCGGCTATTGAACATATCCGGAAAATAACGAATGATTTGAATCCCGGTTATCCGGCGGATATTCAATTTCTGGATACATCATTGAACCAGTTGTACCTAAAAAGCCGTCAGCAGGGTTTAATGGTCGCTTTATCCTGTTTACTGGCTGTATTATTATCGCTGGTGGGAGTGTTTGGAATGGTTATTTTTGAAGCCCAGGGACGTGAAAAAGAAATTGCTGTACGAAAGGTATTTGGATCAACGATCCGGCAGATACTCTGGATGTTTAACACTACGTTTATGCGCATTGTCGGTGTTGGGTTTGTTATTTCGGCCCCTCTTGCCTATTACGGCGTAAATAAATGGCTACAAAGTTTTGCCTATAAAACTCCTATTTATCTTTGGGTGTTTTTAGTAGCACTGATCATTATTGCTCTGTTAACCATCTTCACCGTTACCCTGCAAAGTTACCAGGCTGCCACTGCCAACCCTGCCGGGAAGTTACACCGGTGATTTTTGCTAACTCTTTGCCGGCCTTTTGCTGGCGCGGATCTCTTTTTGCTGGCGCGGATTTAAATCCGTGCCTCTTTGGTCATCGGGATTTGTAATCCCGGTGTTTTGTTTCCTGGGATTTCTAATCCTTCCCGTCTAAAATGTCGCTAAGATGGGTGAAGCTCCTGCTTCACGTGAGGCTGGAGCCTCACTTTTTACAGCGACGTAGCGAGACGCTACGCCGAACATTTGGATTCCTTCCGTGTGGTTTAGGCACAGATTTAAATTTGCGCCAGCGAGATATTCAGTTATTTCTTTTTCATGTCTTTCATGACAAAGAAGCAGATACCTATCAGGAAGATTCCTACCAGTATGATGATGCTCCATAATACGGCAGGGTTTTCTATCCATAGCGTATCGCGTGTGTGCGCTGTTGTTTGGTTCACAGTTGTAACCGGAGTAGTAATGGATATGACCGGGATATCTTCAGGTATTTTGTTTCGGAAGTGTTCAATATCGTAGGAAGGGCGGCCGTCCAGGCTTTCATCCAGGGTAAGTGTGTATCTTTCGCCTGCGGAAAGAAAGGCACATACATAATAAGGAACTGTATAGAAGTGAACCGAATCAATTACCAACGGAGGATTTTGCTCGTTGCTGATCCGGAAAGTTGTTTCCGGTGTAAGGCGTTGCATACCCGGGAAGAAGGTATTACTCTGGTAGGAAGACAGTGTAAAGCTATACCGGTTATCTGTTGTTTTTCCTTTTCTGTAATAATCGCCCGGATAGGTAACATAGAACACCACTTTATCGTACCAGTAACTATTTTTGAGGGTAGGGAATGTAAGATATGTAAAGTGGTCTGAACTATCTTTTTGGGATACTTTGGTTACAGGTAAAAGGGTGAGGGTGGAATAGTGTACGCTACTCTCTTCCCGGATATTTCCCGAACGGATGAAATGGGGGATCACCGTGCCCTGGCTGTTATAAAGCCGTATACCCGGGAAGTCCGCATATTTTGACTGGCCGGTTAGTTCCGGGGGGAGAGCTATGTTGTAATAATTATCTTCCGGAACTATTTCTACCTCCGAGTTCCAGATTGTCCACTCTTTGGAATAAACAGAGAGCGGAAGCAGTAGATACAACAGAAAGCATATCTTCTTCATTTCACTTCCTCTTCTTTATCGTTTTGAACTAATTTCCGGATTTTCTGCTGCATAAAAGATACGACTAACAGGATCAATCCTAAAAGAACAAAAGAAATAATACGTCCACCCTGCGACATACGCCATACATCGTAGATATAGAATTTGAAGATAATAAAGGCAAAGAATACAAGCGCTATTTTCCGAAGGATACTATCTTTTGCTTTTAATCCCCATATCATAAGGGTCATAGCTAAGAGCCCCCATAAAACCGGATAGCCAAATGTATGGACATCGTGCAATACACTGTAATAAACGGCATTCTTTCCGGCAAACAGAATGGCTATGTTATCACTTTCCCGTGTAATAATCACAATCACGGCGATAACGAGAATCCATGCATATCTTGTCCGTCTGACGATCTCAGTATTCTGTGTAAACTTCCACATTTGGAAAATCAGGTAGCCTGCCGGAATAAGGGAAAGCAGATGAATAGCAAAATAAGATACCGGAATTGTTTGTTCCGGATAAGCAGCTTCCCGTAGTTCGGTGACCGGGAAGAAGTAAATAACCGCATAGGCCGCAATGATGCCTAATACAAGCATTGGTCCGGCATCATTTTTTGCCAGGCGTATCCTGTTCAGGAATATGGCTATAGCGGCATAAGTTACAATGTATGTCAATACTACGGTTAAACGGAACGCTTCTGCCCCGGAGTAGATAATCCGGTGAGTAAGCTGATAGTTTAACTCGGTATAGAGTACAACAAATAGCAGGATATAGGTAGCAATCAGGAAAAAGTTAAACAAGGGTTGCAGATTCTGTTTGGTAAGTTCTGTTTCGTCCGGAAGAATCTCTTTACCAAGTTCTTTTTTCAGTAAGAATCCGGCCATTATACATGCTACAACCAATGTTATACCTGTGATAAAATATTTATTCAGTAGAACAGGAAGAAGGAAACTCTCATAAAATATATATCCCTGTGAAAGATCCAAACCGTAAGATATGATTGTTAAAGCAATAACACCATATAAGCCGAACCGGAATATACGGATTTGGGACCGCATCCATAATACCAGCAACACCACTATTTCAGCAGTCCAGAAAAGTGTTATCACATTTCCTTTTAACTGAAGCGGGATTGCAAGGGTTATAAATGTAAGGATCGTTGCGATCAATAAATAGATCATATTTTGATCCGTTCGTCCATTCCGGAACACAATGATCAGGGCAACGGCATTCAGAATGGCTATACTGATAGCGAGTATACCATTTACCTCTGCCGGATAATCAAGGAATATATGAATCCACCCGGCAAACAGGGATATATTATTCCATAATATAACCAATGCCTGGAAAGGAGCAATCTTAACACCTTTTTTCAAGTGGTCTGCAATAGCTACCGTATGGAACTGGATGAAGAAAAGCAACAGGAAGAGAGCCGCCCCGGCAAACTCTCCTTTGAAACTGCCAATCAGCCATATCCAGACAATGAGTTGTGTAAATACAAAACAAACAATGGATATAATATCCCATTTCTTACGGAAAGCCAGCCAAAGCATGCCACTGTTCAGAATTAAAAGATAACTAAACAGTACCATGTAATTCCCACTTCCTGTACTGACCAGGAAGGGAGCTGCAAAACCTCCTAAAAGGGCAAAGAGAGCCAGTTCTTTTTTATCGTAAAATACCGACAGGATAACGCAGGCAATTGTAACAAGTACTAACAAAGCGAATGCTGCTGTTTGTGGTATAAGTTCATATTCCCGGAACGCAAGAGTGATTGTGATGTAGAAGACAGCGAAGCCACCACCTGCCAGTATGGAGGAGAAAACTTCGTACTGTTTCCGCAATTTATGGCCTACACCAATAATAGCCATACCAATCAATAGACCGATACCAACCCGGCCTATTTCGTTAATCCATTCTTTATCAATAGCATATTTAACAAAGAATGCAATTCCCAGGACGAATGTTACAATTCCTATCTTACTAAGCAGATTTTCTCCCCATAATTGATTTAAAAGAGAAGTCGCTTTTTCTTCGGCAACATAAGCCGCGGTTTCTACTGCATTCACCTCGGTTTCGGGAATATTTTCTTCAACCGTTGTTATTTCTACAACAACGGGTTCGGGTTCCGGAGTTTCTTCGGGTGTGATGACTTCCTGTTGAGGAATTTCAATAATTGGTTCTTCTTCGTAAGTTTCTACAGGTGAAGTGTCTACCTGTGTACTTTCTACTGCGATTTCGTCAATTACCGGTTCTGTTACTACTGTAGTTTGCTTATTTACTTTGGATTGCTCTTCTTTTATCTCATTTGCCAGTTGGGTAAGTATTTCTATTCGTTTTATTACCGAAAATAACTGCATGGATAACATACGTGTCTCTTCTTTTATCTGGCGGGTAGTGATGAGGCTTATAATTGGCAGGATGACCAGGATAACCAGAAAGATTAATATCCCTAAAATGGCACTTTCCATATACACAGAATTAGTTACTTATTATATAATTAGGAAACAAATATACAAGAATAAATAAAGTAACCTTCTTTTTTTATATCTTTCCACCCTAAAAACATTAATTTTTGTTTCGTCATTAAACGAATAACAAACCGGAATGTCTATAACATATCATGATTGATCAATCCTGATTTGGAAAGAAAAATAAAAGAATAGAGCAATTTGTTGTATGAACTCTTTAAACTCAATAAGATGAAAAAGATAATAGCACTTTTGGCCATAATATTGGCTTCCGCGACTTTGGTTCCTGTACAGGCACAGAACGTAAATATCAATATAAACCTGAATATTGACCGGCAACCGGCCTGGGGGCCTATCGGATATAAATATGTTGATTATTATTATTTCCCCGATATTAATATATATTACGATGTAAATAACGGGCTTTTCTATTACTCTTCCCGTGGTAAATGGATCGCGGATCGTTATCTGCCGGCTAAATACCGTACGTATGACCTGTATGTAATGTACAAAGTAGTATTAAACGAACGGCAACCATGGGTTTATAATAAAGTACACCGCAGACAATATGCACATTTCAGAGGAGACCGTACACAGGTAGTTATCCGGAATACCACCGATAGCCGTTACCGGAAGAGCCGTTACAATACAGTTTCGTGGGTAGATAACAGTCGTACGTCCAATAAGACAACCAGTTCCCGTACATCCTCGTCAAACAGGTCTACATCTACCTCTTCCAGCCGGACCTCTACTTCTTCCAGCCGTAGTTCGGCAACACAGAGTAGTAACTCTTCCTCATCAAGCCGTAGTTCCGGCACTACAAGTACACAAAATAATAACAGTAGCCGTACCAGCAGTAGCCGCACAAGATAAGGGTAAGTTTTAAATATATAAAAGAGACTGTTTAGAAACAGATTGTTTCCCGCGAAAGCGGGAATCGCACAGGAACAAACAGTAATTATAATTTATTCAAAATTGTTTGTTCCGGGGCGATCTCCGGTCAGGCCGGAGATAAATCCGGGTTTTTAAACAGCCTCTTTATTTGAATATAGCCCGGAACATTTTAGAACTTCTATGGGTTATATAGTGTAATGATGTGTTAAATTATTCACTAATTAAATGGAAAATACATGTATAGACTTTTTACCTGCCTGATATTAACAGGCTGTCTCTTTTTTATTACTTGTAGTACTGCAAAGAATACTTCCCGAATTACGGTAGCCTCCGAATTACGTGATTGTACCGGAGTGGGCCGGATGAAATGTATGTTGGTAAAAACCGGCGGACATAATGACTGGATTTTTATGTACGACCAAATAGAAGGGTTTACTTACGAACCCGGCTATGAATATGTGTTGGAGGTGAAAAGAGAGCCTCGTGTCAATCCGGCTGCCGACCAGTCTGAATACAGATATGTATTGGTGAGGGTTGCCTCCAAAGAGAAAAAAACATCGGAAGATATGCCGGAGATGCCATTGGTCAACTGAAACCGGATAATATAAAAACTAAAGAACCATAACATGAAAAAGGGAGTATGTATTTGTTTGGTTACAGGTATATTTTTATCTGCCTGTACCTGGTCCATGAAAAAAAAGATTGAAGAAGATGATGAGGTGAAAAAAGAGCTAAATGAGCCGTATTATGAAGAGGATGTTGCATCACCGCAGATTTCCGCGCTTGAGGATGTTTCTGTAAATCCAAAGATTGTACGTCCGGATATTGTGGATAATAAAGCCTCTATCGACATATTTAAAGATGAAAACCAGATAATAGAAGTTCAGCTTGTTTCTATGGGCTATACACGTATTCATGCGGCTCTTACTTCCCATGATACGCAGGCTAATCTGCGCTTTTCCGAGATCATAATGCCGGACGATAGTAGCGATGGCCCTTTTGGCAGGGAATTGGATTATCAGTTACCCCGCGATGGAACCTATAAACTAATTATTGATGAGAACATCATGGCCGGTGAACCCTGGAGTGGCGATTTTACACTGGATTTCGAAGTCTTCCGCGACTAAAGAATAGGAATATCAAATACGGAGACACAGAGACGCGGAGATTTTTTATTTATTTTGGACGGAGGGGATTTGTAATCCCCGACTAATAAGTATAAGGATTTGTAATCCGTTTTTATTTATACCTTATGATTATATTCAAATAGGTATTATTTATTTTTCGGATCACAGATCCTAATACTCGTAAAGTCGGGGATTGCAAATCCCCTCCGTCTAGAAATTTCTTAGAACTAATTTATTTCAGTAGCCTGTCACTAAGCATTTTGATGTAGTAGCTGCCTACTACTGAACGGGCTTTGAAACCAACGTGTTCTTTATTGTCAGTATTATACCAGTCGCTCATAGGTACGCGGTTCTCGGTTTCGTTATAGAAACGGTGTACCGGTTTGATAAAGGCCTGGAATGTCTCCATATCGTTCGCCAGCGTAGCCGTCCATACAATCCAGTCTGACTTTGTATAATTCCGGCGGTTATCCAGTGGTAAACCGTATATATTCTGTTTGGTCAGATAATAAGCAATTTCTTTTTCCGTTACATAATCCGGGAAGATATCCATTTGTAACAGTTTATCCCATATCAGATTATATTTCTGGCTCCAGGTTCCGGGCTGGTCAAACGTCAACCGGTAATGGTCGCCGTCGTCTGCCATTTTTATCCATTCCTGTGCCATTTCGCGGGCTTTCGCTGTATATTTGTTTGCGACATCTTTCTGTCCCAGTTCATTAGCCAGGTAGCCATAGGCTGCAACCCCCATGATTGCTTTAGCCGATAAGTTTACATTATGGGCAAAATGTCCGGCAAAGTCGTCCGTACAGAGTTGGTTCTCCGGATCTAATCCGTATTCTGCCAGGTAATCTGCCCAGATAGTCAATACTTCCCAATGTTTTTTCGCATAATCTGCATTTCCTTCTACTCTGGCAAGAGCAGCAGTCAGTGTCAGCATATTTCCGGCTTCTTCCACAGGCATATCGTCTCCGTATGTCTGGCCATTTCCTAAAGGATATGTACCTATATCATGTGACGGGAAAGGTTTGGTCCATTTTCCACTTTCGCTGTAATAGAAAATATGATTCATCAGTCCTTTTACCAGTTCCGGATTATAATAGAGGAACATAGGCGCAGAAGGATAGGTAATATCCACTGTACCGATAGAACCGTTACTGTTATTTTCTTTCGAAAGGAAAAGCAGGTCTCCGTTAGGAGCTTCTACCACTTTATGGGCAGAAATAGCCTGCCGGTAAGCCAAAGCACATATTTCGGCATATTCCTTACCACCTGCCTGCAGGGCTTCCTACATATGTTCCAGATCGAATTTGTCGCATCTCTTTTTCAGGTTGTCGAAATCTTTCCAGGCTTCGGCAAATACATCTTCGATTTTCTTATTTCCGTTTTTATTCCAGTAAGGGCGAAGATTCTCTCCGAAATATTGGATAGAGTAGAGGTCGTCGTATCCTAACATAACAAATCCGGACAGGTTTTTTCCATTCCCTAAATCCTGTGAAATGGCTGTATTTACATTGTCCTGTTCACCCGAAGAGGCCGCCACTTTCCCGTTATTGGCAAACTCACTGCGCAGACTATACGGATTACCATAAGCTCCGGCAGATGTTTTCGTATCGGCAGAGAGATAGAAATAACCCCAGTCAATTTTAACATCGTCACCACTTCTACCTAATATATTTTGTTCTGTGCTACCTGTTTTCAGGTAAAGCAGGTTGTTGGCAGTACTCATTTCACTCCGGCTGGCCTGTGAACCTATATTTAAAGCCCAGTGTGGAGCCGTTTCGAAATATACCTGTACATCGTGCTCCTGGTTATCCAGTGCATTCACTTCATAAGAAATGTAGTTTACAGGACGTGAAATCAGATACAGATCATCAGTGAAAAGAGGTGCAGTAAAAGAAACTTTCAACTCAACGTTACCACAATCAAATGTATAATGTGTCTGGGTTGCCTGTACATCGGCCGATTTTTGTACGGCGGTACGATCCAGATAAGTAGGTATTTCATCTTCCACATATAGCCCGAAGTCTACCAGTGCACCGCCTGTTCTGTTGTGGCAATGGGCGGCAATCACATTTTGTCCGGGAGTAAGTGTTTTAATCACATCAGCCGGTAATTCAAGGATCACATTTTTCCGCCATACATAGCCGGTTTCAACTACCTGGATGCCGTTTACATACAGTTCAAAAATGTCATCGTGCGAATAGATCAGGAATACCTTTTTATTTGTCAGATCCTCAGTAATCTCAATGTCTCTTCTTACCCAGATATCTTTTGTAAGCCAGAGTGTCTGTACATTCAGTTCATCGGGAGTTCCGAAAGCAGCTTTGTCTTTTTTCCAGTTGGCATCGTTGAACGAACGGTTTTCCCAACCTTTGGCCGGTTTGTTAAAGGTATATTTTCCAATCCACTCTTTTTCGGTAGACATAGCGGCAATGGTCTTCAATGGAGGTTCTTCCACACCCATGAAACGGAATACTTCACCGTCTACACGGATAGCACCTATCAGGGGAAAATTAGTACCGGTCCAGTGTTTTACAGATTCGTCATACAATTTATCCGTACATGACCATGCACTGGTGTAAGGATCGATTGTAATCAACGGATAAGCGGGAGCCCGCAGATCGTTCGGGATGACCTGTACGGCAGATTGCTTCTCTGCACATCCCAATACAAGTAAAAAAACTAAAGAAAATAAAACACAGCTTTTTCATGTTACATTGTCTATTTATCTGATTATAAAACGTTAGATATTATAAAATATTGCAAAGAACGGCTTTCTTATCAGAACAGAGAAATAAAATTCATTCAATAACTTTTAAAATCCCGTCAATAAGGTTTGAATCTAAAGAACTGTGACTTTAGGCACAGATTTAAATCTGCGCCAGCAAAAATTAAACGGAGGGGATAGATATATTATTCCCGGCTACCGGAACCACGATCAAGGGTTCAACCCTTTCCGGGTTGTTTGGTGTGTTATTGTTTCCTTACCCCGGGTTGCACCCGGGTAATTCACATTCAAGTCCGCAGGACTTGCTGATTTTTTTAATTACCGCAGATATTCCTTCCGGTTTATAGACTTTTCAGCATCTTTTTCAATACAGTCTGGGCAGAAATTTCACGGTTGGCAGCTTCGGGTATTACGATGCTTTGCGGGCTTTCGATCACATCATCAGTTACGATCATGTTGCGGCGCACCGGCAGGCAATGCATGAAATAGGCATCATTGGTAAGAGCCATTTTCTCCGAATCAACAGTCCAGCTCATATCACGGATTAGTACCTTTCCGTAATGCGGATCGGCATATGCAGCCCAGTTCTTGGCATAAATAAAATCAGCCCCTTCAAACGCTTTCCGCTGATCATATTCTACACGGGCGTTACCTACAAACTCGGGAGCCAGTTCGTACCCTTCCGGATGTGTGATTACAAACTCATAATCAGTCGCATTCATCCATTCTGCAAAACTATTAGGTACAGCCTGTGGCAATGCCTTCGGATGTGGAGCCCAGGTAAGTACAACTTTCGGACGGGCTGTTTTCTTATACTCCTCGATCGTAATCAGGTCGGCAAAACTCTGTAACGGATGGCGGGTAGCCCCTTCCATACTGAAAACCGGACGTCCCGAATACTTAATAAACTCGCTCAACATCTTTTCGCTGTAATCATCCTCTTTACTTTCAAAACGGGCAAACGACCGCACTCCGATCACATCACAGTAACAACCCATTACAGGAATCGCTTCCAGTAAATGTTCAGGTTTATCACCATCCATTACCACCCCTCTTTCAGTTTCCAGCCGCCAGGCTCCCTGATTTACATCCAGTACCATCGTATTCATACCCAGATTCATAGCCGCTTTTTGGGTGCTGAGACGGGTACGCAGACTGGAGTTGAAAAATATCATCAACAAGGTTTTATTTTTTCCCAGCTCCGTAAACCGGAATCTGTCTTTCTTTATTTCAAAGGCCTCTTTCAGTGCTTGTTGCAAATTGCCTAAATCGTGTACATTCGTAAAATTACGCATAATTATTTTTTTAGTAGTTATCGTTCGCTTTACTCACTAGTAGTTATCAGCCATTACGTGGCTTAGTAGTTATCAGTCGCTTCGCTCCTTAGTAGTTATCACTCCTTTCAGTCGTTAGTAGTCATCGCTCGTTTTACTCGCTAGTAGTAAAGTAGCTATTTTTTCTTTCTACTTGACTACTAAGCCACAAAATGGCTGATAACTACTAGTGAGCAAAGCGAACGATGACTTCTAAGGAGCGTAGCGACTGATAACTACTTTAATTATTTCTTATCTGCCCCTCTCCTTCAATAATGTATTTATAAGAAGTAAGTTCCGGTAATGCCATGGGGCCGCGGGCATGTAGTTTTTGTGTGCTGATGCCTATTTCTGCTCCCATACCGAATTGAGCTCCGTCGGTGAAAGCTGTTGAAACATTGGCATATACACAGGCTGCATCAATGGATTGTTCAAATAACCGGATCGCTTCGTCTGATTCACTTATGATACACTCACTGTGTTTCGAACTATGAGCAGTTATATGTTCAATAGCCTCTTCCATAGAGTCGACTGTGCGGATACTCATTTTGTAATCCAGGAACTCTGTACCGAAACTTTCCGGTGTGGCCGGTTGTAATAACTCTGGGGGATAGCTTCCGTTTAATTTATTCAGAGCTGCCGTGTCTGCATAAATAATCACATGACTCTCCTGTAATTGTTTACACAAAGTAGGTAAATCGTCTATCCTTTCCTTGTGTATAAGTAAGCAGTCCATTGAATTGCAAACACTTACCCTCCGGGTTTTGGCATTATTAACAATAGCCGCTCCTTTTTCCACATCGCCGGCTATATAAAAATAGGTATGGCAAATTCCGGCTCCGGTCTCAATTACCGGAATGCGGGAGTTGTTTCGTACGAATTCAATGAGTGAACTACTTCCACGTGGAATAATCAGGTCTACAATACCTGTTGCATTCAGCAAAGCAGTTGTTGCTTCACGGTCGGGAGGTAATAGTGTACAAACAGCTTTTGGCAACCCATATTGTTCCAGCACATGGTGAATGATTGCTACCAGTGCCCGGTTCGAATCATCTGCATCCGAACCACCTTTTAATACGCAGGCATTACCACTTTTCAGGCAGAGCGAAAATACATCGCAGGTTACATTCGGACGGGCTTCGTAAATAATACCGATTACTCCAAAAGGTACCGAAACTTTACGGATTGAGATTCCATTCGGGCGGACAGTCTCTTCCAATACCCTGCCCAGAGGCGAGGGTAGGGTCGTTACATTCCGCATATCCCCGGCAATCCCTTCCAGCCGTCCGGAAGTCAGCTTTAGCCTGTCGTATTTGGGGTTGGCCGGCTCCATCCGCTCCAGATCCTTCCGGTTTGCTTCCAGAATAACCCTTGTATTTTCAACCAGGGCAGTCGCTGTATCCTGTAAAATCCGGTTGATCGTATCGTCCGGAAGTGCAACCAGTCTTCTGGAAGCCCTTTGTGCACCTGTCAATAAATCCTGTATGTCCATACCTTAATCTAAATATAAATAGTCATAATGAATCAGGGGCTTAATGTCTTTTTGTCCGAGTAGGTTCGATGCCTCTTCGCTATCGTAACCGGCACAGCCAACACCTAATTGATTCCCCTTATCATCAAATATCCTTACAATATCATCTTTTTCAAAATCACCTTTGATCTGCGTTACCCCAACCAATAATACGCTGGTTGCTTTGGGGCCCAGAAGAGCTTCGGTAGCCCCCTGGTTGATGTGTACTTCGCCTTTCGCAAATCTTTCCGAATGTGCAATCCATTTTTTGACACTGCTGATCGGTTTAGGCGAAGGCCGGAATAAGGTATGTACAACTTTGGAATCCTTATCCAACAGGTCAACCAGTATATTGTCTTTCTTGCCGTTAGCAATCAGAACAGCAATACCTTCGTCTGCTACTTTACGGGCTATACTACACTTGGTAAGCATCCCTCCCCGGCCAAACGATGATTTACTGGTCTGCACAAACGAAGAAAGATCTTCTTTTCCGTTATGTATCTCGCCAATCACCTGCGATTCCGGATCGGCCGGATTCCCGTTATAGATACCGTCCACATTACTGAGAATGATTAGTGCATCCATATCCATCATCGCTGCGATCAGTCCGGACAGTTCATCATTATCGGTAAACATCAGTTCGGTTACCGAAATGGTATCGTTCTCGTTTACGATTGGGATCACTCCATTTTCGAGCATCACCTCCATGCAATGTTTCTGGTTCAGGTAATGGGTACGGCTACCGAAATTTTCTTTCGTAGTCAATACCTGCCCGCAGGTAATACCCTGTTCCCTGAACAATTCGTAATACCGGTTGATCAGTTTGGCCTGTCCTACGGCAGAGTATAATTGACGTGCCGAAACAGCGTCCAGTTTCTTCTCCACCCTGATCTCACTTCTACCCGAAGCTACCGCACCGGAGGATACCAGCACTATTTCCACACCATTTTTATAGAGTTCCGCAACCTGGTCTACCAGTGCGGACATACGTGTTATATCCAGTGTCCCGTCTTTCCGGGCAAGTACATTACTTCCTATCTTAACGGCAATCCGTTTATATTTTAGAGTAGTCATCGCTCATTTTATTCGCTAGTAGTTATCAGCCACTACATGGCTTAGTAGTTAAGTAGTTATCAGTCGCTACGCTCCTTAGTAGTTAGCACTCCTTTCAGTCGTTAGTAGTCATCGCTCGTTTTACTCGCTGGTAGTTAAGTAGTTTTTTCTTTCTACTTGACTACTAAGCCACAAAGTGGCTGATGACTCCTAAGGAGCGAAGCGACTGATAACTACTTTTTCATCCTTTCTCCCGTATCTCTACCAGGCGGATTTTTCCGCTGATTGTTTTGGGGAGTTCCGTTACAAACTCTACAATACGGGGGTATTTATAGGGGGCTGTTACCTGTTTAACGTGTTCCTGTATCTCTTTGACCAGGGCATCCTGCGGTTTTTCGCGGTAATCGGGTGCCAGTACAATAGTTGCTTTAACAACCTGTCCGCGAATCTCGTCCGGCACACCTGTTATGGCGCATTCTACCACTGCCGGGTGAGTCATCAGGGCACTTTCCACCTCGAACGGCCCGATCCGGTATCCGGAGCTTTTAATTACATCATCCGCGCGGCCTACAAACCAATAGTAGCCATCTTCATCCCGCCAGGCAATATCGCCGGTATAATAAATACCGTCGTGCCATGTATCGTGGGTCAGTTCCGCGTCACGGTAATATCCTTTGTATAATCCCAGGGGTTTACCATTGGGAGTACGTATAATAATTTGCCCCTGTTCCCCGTCTTCTGCCTTACTACCGTCAGGACGTATCAGATCCACTTCATACAGCGGATTCGGGATACCCATTGAACCGGGTTTCGGTTCGATCCACGGAGTGGTGAACAACGACAGAGTTGTTTCCGTTTGTCCGAATCCTTCTTTCAGCTTGATTCCTGTTAAATTAAGGAACGATTCATATACCGCCGGGTTCAGTGCTTCGCCGGCTATGGTACAATATTCTAACGATGAAAGATCATATTTACTAAGGTCTTCCCGTATCAGGAAACGGAAGATCGTAGGAGGAGCACAAAGGGATGTGATACCGTAATCCTGAATCATCCGCAGCATATCCGCAGGAGTAAACTTTTCGTGATCGTATACAAAAATATTTGCTCCGGCCAGCCATTACCCGTATAACTTACCCCAGACGGCTTTTGCCCAGCCGGTATCGGTAATCGTCAGGTGCAGGCTGTTTTCGTGCAGATGATGCCAGTACGAAGCCGTTACGATATGTGCCAGCGGATAGGTATAATCGTGTATCACCATTTTGGGATTGCCGGTTGTGCCGGATGTAAAGTAAAGCAACAATATATCATCGTTGCTATTCACATGCTCCGGACGTACAAACGGCGCGGCGGAATTGATTCCTTTGTGGAAATCATGGAAGCCTTCCGGCACATCCGGCCCGATAGAAACCAGTGTTTTTATAGTAGGCGATTCTGGCAGCGCATCAGTAATACTTTGAAGCACATTCGGCTCTCCTACAGTAATTACCATTTTTATATCTGCCGCATTTGCCCGGTAAATAATATCTTTCTTTGTCAGCAGGTGAGTTGCCGGTATCCCTACTGCTCCCAGTTTATGCAGTGCTAATACACAGAACCAGTATTCGTACCGCCGTTTAAGGATCAGCATTACCATATCCCCACGCCCGATACCGAGCGATTGCAGGTAGGAGGCTGTCTGGTCTGAATATTTTTTCATATCGGCAAATGTAAAGTCTATATGCTCGCCTTTATCGTTCGTCCAGCATATGGCTTTTTTCTCCGGAGCGATCCGTGCCCATTCATCTACCACATCATAGGCAAAATTAAAGTTCTCGGGAACTTCTATCTGAAGGTTATCTATAAAATCCTGTTGGGATTCGAACGTTGTTTTTTTTAAAAATCTTTCCAGCATAACTTTTTAATTGTCAATTATCAACTTATAATCACAGCAAGGAATGTTACTTTTTCTCCGTCCAGTGCTTTCATGCCATGAGGCAGTTCTGAATTAAAGTAAATGCTATCTCCACTTTCCAGTATCAGCTCTTTTCCGTTTATCTGTAATAGTAAACGCCCTTCCAGTACCATATTATACTCCTGCCCCGGATGTGTATTTTGATAAACCGGTTCATGCTCCTCTTTCGGATGAACAGTAACGAGGAACGGGTCTGCGTTTCGTCCGGCAAATCCGGCTGCCAGCGACTGGTATTTATAGGCTTTTGTTCTTTCCACAGCTACCCCTTTTCCCTTGCGGGTAACAAAATAACTACTCATTCTGGGTTCATCTCCAAACATCAGTGTGGTAAGTTCTACTCTGTATGTTTGCGAAATAAGATGTAGTGTACTCACTGAGATATCGGTTTCCCCTTTTTCCAGTTCCAGATATTGTTCCGTACTCATCATACAAACCCGTGTCATCTCTTCGGGAGTGATCTCTAAAACCTCCCGTAAGCCGGCCAGACGTTCTGCTATTTGCTTAATCTGTTCGTTCATGTACCCTTTGTATTGATTTATAGCATCCAAAGATAAAAATAAAAATCAATAAGAGGAATTTAATTACCTTTTGGGGTGATGAAAAACATAATCGGCAAAATAATTGATATCTGCTATACAGCGGCGTTGGGTGTTGTGGGAATTGCTGTTTTATATTTCCTAATGCAGGTATTTGTATGTACTTCGTTTAAAATTCCCTCCGATTCTATGGAACCAGCTATTCTTGCAGGCGACCGGATTCTGGTCGAAAAATGGAGTCTGGGTGCCCGTCTGTTCCGTTTCAACAAAGCAATCCGCAACGAACCGGTTTCTATATCCCGTATGCCGTCATTCTCTGTTGTCCGTCATAACGATGTGGTGGTTTTTAACTGGCCTTACCTTCATACCTGGGATACAATCCAAATGGATATCAACCGTTATTATGTAAAACGCTGCGTAGGGCTGCCGGGTGATACCCTGCAAATCATAGACGGGTTTTATCAGCTCCGGGGAGACGATGTGCTGTTGGGTAACAGGGATTCGCAGGAGCGGTTACAACGTTTGGCTGCCCATGGCAGGGAGTATATGGAAAATATATTTGGACTGGTTTGGCAGGGTTATCCGTACGACGATCCTATCGAATGGAATATAAAAGATTTCGGACCCTTGTTTATTCCGGGTAGAGGAATAACTCTTCCGATGAACCGGCATCACTTTATACTTTATCGCCGGTTGATAGAGTGGGAGCAGGGAGAAAAACTTACCTGCCAAAACGATTCGGTCTTTCTGGCCGGGCAATGCCTGCCGGATTACTGTTTTGAAAAAAACTATTGTTTTGTAGCCGGAGATAAAGTCGAAGACTCCCAGGACTCCCGCTATTGGGGCCTATTACCCGAAGAGTTTATTGTAGGGAAAGCCTGGCGAGTGTTTTCCTCCAAAGATCTCACGCGAAATAAAACCCGTTGGGAAAGGGTCTGGCATAGGATACGTTAGACAGTATAAATAGAGACTTTATCCTTTTGTTCATTTGCTCATTTGTTCGGCGTAGCGTCCTCGCTACGTTGTAGATATAGGTGAGGCTCTTGCCTCACGTGAAGCTGGAGCTTCACAATATTTTAGCGACGTAGCGAAGACGCTACGCCGAACGAAAGCACGCAGAAAGCGCAGGGGAACGCAGATAAATATTAAAAAATAAAATTCTGCGTTCCTCTGCGCTTTCTGCGTGATCTGCGTTGCCCTTCCGTTATTTTATTAAACGTTCTCTACCATAATCCCTGGCGTTCCATCTCTTCGAATATGGCCAGGTTGTGAGCCGCTTCCGGCAGATGTTTTACTTTATCCAGGCAGTTTTTTGCTTTTTTGTATTCGCCTTTATTGATGTATACGGCAGCCGCATTGATGTTGGCTACATCATCATCAGGATAGAGGGATACTGTGAGTTCGATAATCTCATTCCACTTATCGGAATTATCTTCATACAGTTTAGCCAGCAAATACAATTCATATGTATTCAGTTTGGACGGGTCGCTGTTAAGCAGGGCCTGTGCTTCGGTGAGTGAATAATCCCTTACAGTATAAGATATGCGGTATTCTACCCGGCGGAGGCTGGGGAATATTTCCGACAGCAGGTGGTGGTAAGGTGCTCCCAAAGCTTTGAGTTGTTGCTCTTTCCGGTCAAGGTCCGCATCATTGTCAATGATAGCCAATATCCTGTCTTTGTCGCGCATATCCGATTCAACAACAGCTTTTCGCAGGCCTTCCCAGTCTTCACCCACAGACTCAACAGTGAATTTCGAAGCCGGAATACCGGATACCCGCTGGATATACTGCATAAATCCCTGCGAACGGTTATAAGCCAGCCGCTGGTTCGAAGGTGCACTACCTTCGGGCGATGCATAACCGGTAATAGAGAGTGTATGCAGGGTAATATCTTTATCCTGGTTTGTGCGGTGTACAATTTCCATGATACGCATTAACTCTTCCGGATTGCGGCGGAAGGTAGGATCGATATCATATTTTCCCTTATGAAAATCAAGATAAGCTTTTCCCTCTTCGTTCCTTGATTTAACAACCGGTTGGGGAGCAATATAATTAACCGGAGGAATTGCCGGCGGGCGATACCCGATTTCTATATCTACCCCAAACGGTACAGTTGCGGCGGACGACATTTTATTACATGCCAGTAACCGTTCGATCCGGAACATCGAACCTTCATCCATCCAGCTTTCATATGGGATAGAGGCTGAATAGTGCAGGGTTCTCTCTTTACATCCGCACAGGTTTTCTTCCAGTACGGGATACTCGTCCCAGCCCTGGGTTTTCTTTAATGCGGCTGTGCGGCGCAAACTTTTACCTCTGTTTTTTCCGTTTAATTGTATATAACCATATGTATGTAAATTGCCGGCTTCATCTTTTACCTGCGGGGTTATCACCAGGCTTTGTTTACTTTTAATGGGTACAGGAGGAATCACCATATCGAACGACATCACTAACGAGTCGCCAATTTCTTTCAGAACTACATTCCGGTAATCGATTCCGGTAGGAGTTTGTTGGGCAGTTGCTATCGTAAAGCAACAGGTAATCAGCAGTAGTATATAAATATATTTATAGTTCATCGGAGTAGCTTTTTATTTGATAATATAGATCAGGGACAGTGCCGCTTTGGTAGGCCCTATATAATGTTTTGTATTATCGGAAATTTTAGTACCGCACACATCACACGGATAGGTTTCGAAATCCATATAAGCATATCCCAGGCCAATAGATACTTCGAGAGAAAAACGGTTGGATAGTATCCATTGATGCCCGATACTTACCCCGGCTCCAACCAGCCAACCCTGGAACCGGTGCTCTTTCATATAATCGGTAAATCCTACACCTCCTACATTAAACTTAGACCAGTGGGCATGAACACCTACAAATGTGCCGTTAAAGGCTTCGCAAAACCAATAACGCGCTTCCGGCTGAACCAGCAGGTTACGCCACTTTTTTTCATCCTTAAATGTCCACGGGTTATAATTCACACTCAGGTCGAGCGTCCATTGTTGGTTTAGCTTTGTTTCTATACCCAGATTAATTGTCGCGGTAGCATCGTAAAGTAAATTTGTTTTAACGCCAAAAACCGGAGTTTCAGGGAGTAAACCGTTTTCCTATGCGTATCCTTTCAGATATCCGGAAACAACCAATAGTAAAAAAAATCCAGATTTTCTTATTGGGTCGTGTCGCACACAGAATGGTTTCAATAAAGTATTTCATATATATGAGTTAAGTTAAATTTGTATTAAATGGCGTATTCCGGGTACAAAGAAAGAAAATATTAAAGTAAAATCAAAGCGTAAAAAACTATATTTTTTGAATGATATTAGTTTATAATCCATATGTTTGTACTGTGCTTAATGAGAGAATATATAAAACTTAGTCCCTGTAAGAAATATGAATAGAATTATTATTACCCTTTTTATAACTGCTTTTTGTTTGACAGCCTGCGATAAAGAAGAAACAATCGAACGCGCTTTACTACCGGAATTTGTGTCCTGGAATTATTCTACCAATGACGGCAGTAATGATAGAGTAACCGCCTATAATGCTTATTGGTATGATGAGTCTGGGCGGTATGATATAATTGATCATGTATATGATAGTAGCAGATCCGGGCTGTATAAATCCAATATGGAGTTTACTTATGATGAACAGGATGAACTAGCATCGGTCAAAACCACAACATATCATAGTGGCAATAAAACAGAACGGATCAAAAACTATGTACGTACCGGACATACCATTGATATTATGGAAGAGGATGAGATATCCGGTTATATAAAACTGGATGAAAAGAGCGGAAAAAGCAATCCGTTATACTTATTATCAGAATTCATTCGAAGGCCGCTATGTGTACGAATATGAGTATATGTATGACAGTGCCGGAAATCTGTCCGGTACGGTTGAATGGTTTGTTAATCCTTCATCGGAACGCCGGGAGGAAAAAAGGTATGACTATGATAAGAAAAACGGCATTTATAAAAATGTGAATATGCCTCAATGGTATCTTTTAACCAATGGCTCATCAGGCCTTGGTCTGGTAAATAACCGGTTATACTCTTATATAAGCAGTCCGGACGGAAGTGAATTCCGGTTTGAAATATATGATTACGAATATAATGAACAGGGTTATCCTACTAAAATGTACTCGTATTTTGACTCGGAATGGGTGGGTGGTTCGTCTACCAGCTATATAATCCGGTATGTAGATGAGGATTAAAGTATCAAAAATATATTTTCAAGACCTGATAGGTGTATTATGAGCCGTAATAACATAAAAAATCGTTTTTGCATCAATAATTACGTTTTTTATGTAAGTTTGCTATAATCTAAACGCATGGAAAGAAATGAAAAACGCAAAACAAATACCTGCAGATAAGATGAGTGAATTATTTCCTCTTCTGACCCCTTATGTAGTGGAAAACCCGGAATTGTCGGATACGTATCTTGATTTTGAGGTGGGAGTTGCTCCTGCAACGCTTCCCGGACCGTTTGAATCGTTGGCCGGGAAAATTGTTTTTCCTGTTAGGGATGAACTGGGTGTCCTGTGTGGATATGCCGGGAATACCCGGGAACTGCTTTGCGGAAGCGAAGTATTGTTTGGGCTGCATAAAGCCAAAGCCACAATTCTGGAAAAAGGCGAGGCTTTTGTTGTAGAAGATTGTAAAGATGTACTGGCAATGCACGCGGCAGGTTATACGAATACGGTAGGTTTGTGTGGTACAACGATAACACCCGCACAAATAGCCTTATTAAAAAAGTACACCATCTATGTGAAGCTGTTGCCGGGTAGTAATGATAAAGGGATAGCCGGGGCAGAAGTCATTAATGAAACGTTAAAGGAAGAAGGGTTTAAAAGTCTTATTTTTAACCTGCCTGAAGGAGCAGTACCCGATACTTTTTTCCGTACCGTAGACCGGAAGTATTTCCGGGAGATAATAGAGCAGTTTATACATCTGGTTTGTCTGCAGGAACGTTTATTTATAGCGTCGTGTATATGTTTCCGGGATATGATTGTTGAAGAAGATAGAGAGTTCCCCTATATTTCTTATTTGTATGCAGGAATGAAAGTTGATGAAACTTTGCCGGAATCGTCAGTCAACAGGGAAATAATCCGGCTTCTGGCAGAAATGATCTCTCCGGAAGATTTCCCGCCTGAACTTATGAAAGAAGTAGAGCATGTAGAAAAAAAGCTACTTGCTCCCTTTACTGTATTAGATAAGCTTTTATCAAAACATGAAAAGGGCAGGCATGTACCGGGATACCATATTGTGAATATTCTTCTTTACCAGTATCTGGAAAACCGGTTGAAGTTTATTGTTTCAAAATTGTCTTATCAGGTTAAACATGCGGAAGACCCTAAAATACGCAAATCATTAGAAGAATTATTGGAAGACTACACTATAGATTTAAGATTTATATCGGAAGCCCTTGAAGATGTAGGATTTTCTTTCCCGGATTTGCTGGTAAATGCTTTTTGCAGTATGGAACCTGAAAAGTAGTAACCGTGGCCACTCATAGAAAACGCGATTCGGAGATTGTGGTATTTTATGTATGCACCTTTACTCACCCTTTCTTCCTAAACTTCGTAGGTGTTACCCCTACATTTTTCTTAAAAAACTTAGAAAAAGAAGATTGGTCGCCGAAATGAAGTTCTTCTGCAATTTCCTGGATGCTTATATCCGGTTTCCACAGAAGGGTTTTAGCTTCGGCTATCAGATCGTCATGTATCCATTTCAGAGGAGATTTTCCGCTGTTACTGGTAATAATGCGGGTCAGGTTGCAAAATCCACATACTGCACAAAATGGACAAATCACTGTATGATTTGAATAATTTGCAATTCTGTTTTTATACTTATCTTTACATTCTTTGGTTGCTTCGGTATCAAAATTAATTGTAAATTTGTGTACGATTAGGATCGGTTGTAGTTTAATAATTATATAAGACTAAAAAAATGAAAGCAAAAACATTATTCGCAGTATTTTTTTTAATGATGTTTGCAAACAGTGTTTTTCCTAAAAACGACCACAAACTCGAAGTAACAGTATCCTATGAACGCCAGGAGGGGCGTGGTAGTAATCAATACGCTGTATGGATCGAGGATAAGGACGGTAAATTGCTAAAAACACTTTACGTAACCCGCTTCACTGCTGAAGGTGGATATGTTTCCCGTCCCGGTTGTACACCGCTATGGGTTGAAAAATCCGGTGCAAAAAGTCTGAGCAAAGAACAGGTAGATGGCATTACAGGAGCAACGCCGCAAACCGGAGACCATACTTACACATGGGATTTGACCGACAATGAGGGGAATAAGGTAGCCGGCGGTGAATATACTTTCCTTGTTCAGGGTACTTATACTTACCCCGATCACCAGATTCTTTTTAAAGGTAATGTCAATCTTAGTACACCGGAAGAAGTATGGATAGAAACTACACCTGAATTTTCGTCAGATGAAGTAAAAAATAAAGGAATGATTAAAAAAGTTACAGCACAGTATACTAAATAGAATCCAACTTAAGCGAATGCGAAAAAATAAACAATACAATGGAAAAGAGCAGTAACAAAAAACAATCCGGCTCTCAAACGAATGAGGCTTTATATTCAACGATTTTAACCCGTGCGTCTACCCGCAAATTTGACACAACCTCCCTTTCGGAAGAAACTTTGGAACAAATTGAGACGTTTATATCGAGTGTAAAGCCACTTTTGCCTGATGTGGAACTTAGCCATAAAATTGTAAATGCGGATGCCGCTAAAGGATTGCTTCTTCCAAAAGCGCCCCACTTCCTGCTGATTTCAGGTAAAGAGCATCCGCTACGCAATACCAGTGCCGGATTTCTTTACCAGCATGCTGTGTTATTTATGCACTCTATCGGTTTGGCTGCCCGCTGGCTCAGCAGTGCCAAAGGTAAACAATCCGACCCAGACCATATAATCGGAATAGCGTTCGGAAAACCTGCACAGCCGGCAACCAGAAAGTTGCAAGAGTTTGACCGCAAACCGCTTAGCGAAATCGCTAAAGGAACAGATCAGCGTCTGGAAGCCGTCCGTTTAGCCCCTTCCGGGATGAATGGTCAACCCTGGTATTTTATTGTGGAAAATGATGTTATCCATGTTTACTACAAAGAGAAATTGGGTGGCCTGATCGGCAAACTTTACAACCAGACGGATGTGGATTTAGGTGTCGGACTTTGTCACCTGGCAGTAGCAAGTGAACACGAAGGAAAACTATTCTATTTTAATACAGGATATACAAATGTCACTATTCCGCCGAAAGGATATATTTATGCCGGTAGCGTGGATGGATCAGGAGCAGGTGAAGAATAAATAATTTAATTAACAGGATATTATCACATGGAAATAAGGAGAGTTATCAACAACAGAAAGTCCGTAAGAAGTTATACGGGCGAAAAGATTTCAGAAAGTGATTTACAGACAATATTACAGGCGGCAAACCAAGCCCCTGTCGGTATGGGTAAATACGAAAATGTACATATAACCGTTATCGAAAAACCTGAATTATTGCAGGCTATCGGAGAAAATGCCGCCAAAATGTTCGGGCGTCCGGATATGCAACCGTTGTATGGTGCGCCGGTATACGTTCTTGTTTCAGCAAAACCCATGCATGGAACCATGGGCAATGTTGAGTATTCCAATGCGGCAATCATTGTACAGAATATGGCTCTTACTGCCGTAGATCTTGGTGTAGGATATTGTTATATCTGGGGGGCAACCATGGCGTTGAGTACCAATCCTGATCTGGTAAAACAGCTCTATTTACCGGACGGTTTTTCTCCTTGTTGCGGAATTATTCTGGGCGTTACAACGGAAGAATATGCCGACCGTGAAATTCCTGATAACCGAATAACGACGAATTATTTAAAGACATCCTAACAACATACTTATTTTTGGTATGAGAAGAAAAGTTGTATAATAAAAAAGCCCTGTAATTTATAAAATCACAGGGCTTTTCTATGTGTATAAGATGTATTTTCTTATTTCATTGCTTCTTCGATAGCAACTGCAATAGCTACTGTAGCACCTACCATCGGGTTGTTACCCATACCGAGGAATCCCATCATTTCTACGTGAGCAGGAACGGATGAAGAACCGGCGAACTGAGCGTCACCGTGCATACGGCCCATTGTATCCGTCATGCCGTAAGAGGCCGGACCGGCAGCCATGTTGTCCGGGTGAAGAGTACGCCCTGTACCACCCCCTGAAGCTACAGAGAAATAGTTGCGTCCGTTTTCCAGACATTCTTTTTTGTATGTACCGGCAACCGGGTGTTGGAAACGGGTTGGGTTGGTAGAGTTACCGGTGATGGAAACATCTACGCCTTCAGCACGTAATACCGCAACACCTTCACGAACATCGTCGCAACCGTAACATTTTACTTTTGCGCGAAGACCGTTTGAATAAGGAGTTTCTTTGATTACGTTCAGTTCACCTGTTGCATAGTCAAACTGGGTTTGTACATAAGTAAAACCATTGATACGTGAAATGATTTGTGCGGCATCTTTACCCAGACCGTTCAGAATTACACGCAAAGGTTCTTTACGTACTTTGTTTGCTTTTTCAGCAATTTTGATTGCTCCTTCAGCAGCAGCGAATGATTCGTGACCTGCCAGGAATGCGAAACATTTGGTTTCTTCGCGAAGCAGACGTGCACCCAGATTACCATGTCCGATACCTACTTTACGGTCATCAGCTACTGAACCTTTGATACAGAATGCCTGCAGACCGATACCGATTGCTTCGGCAGCATCAGCAGCAACAGTACAACCTTTTTTGATTGCGATAGCAGCACCTACAACATAGGCCCATGCAGCATTTTCAAAACAGATAGGTTGTGTTTCTTTACACATTGTGTAAGGGTCGATACCTTTAGCATCACAGATCGCTTTAGCATCTTCGATACCATTGATGCCATATTCTTTTAAAACCGCGTTGATATTGTCTATACGACGGTCATAACTTTCAAATAAAGCCATTGTATTTTTACTTTTTAAAATTCTTGATAATAAGGAATAGTGATAGTAAGAAGTTAAAAACAAGCACGCCTCCGCAACAGGCTATATAAAATGCCATCCAGGGTTTTTCGGGCTTATAGATAAAATAAGCAATCCCTGTACCTATAACGGTAATGATGGTCAGCCCAATTACGATACGTAGCAATGTTTTTCTTCTATTCATGTCGGGGATCGATGTATTTTGCTGCTTCGTTGAAACGACCGTAAGACCCTTTAGCTTTCTCCAACGCTTCGTTTGCGTCGATTCCTTTTTTCACCATATCCATGAATTTACCCAGGTGGATGAATTCATAACCGATTACTTCGTCGTTAGCATCCAATGCCATACGGGTACAATATCCTTCAGCCATTTCAAGGTAACGAACCCCTTTGGCTACAGTACCAAACATAGTACCTACCTGGCTGCGCAGACCTTTACCTAAGTCTTCCAGACCGGCACCAATAGGCAAACCACCTTCAGAGAAAGCAGATTGAGTACGTCCGTAAACGATCTGCAGGAACAGTTCGCGCATCGCTGTGTTGATTGCATCGCAAACAAGGTCGGTGTTCAGAGCTTCCAGTAATGTTTTGCCCGGAAGGATTTCTGATGCCATAGCTGCAGAGTGAGTCATACCTGAACACCCTACTGTTTCGACCAAAGCTTCCTGGATAATTCCTTCTTTTACGTTAAGAGTCAGTTTACAGGTACCCTGTTGAGGAGCACACCAACCGATACCATGGGTAAGGCCCGAAATGTCAGTGATCTGTTTAGCTCTCACCCATTTTCCTTCTTCAGGAATAGGAGCCGATTCGTGGTTCGCTCCTTTTTTTACAACACACATCTGTTGTACTTCATGTGAATAAATCATAGTTGCTAATTATTATTTTATGATGATAATAAAACCTTATTGTTTGTTAGTGCTGTTGTTAAAGTTGATGCAAAAGTAATTATTTTAAATGTATTATCCGTGCCCCGGTGTTGAAATTATCTTTTTTTCTTAACCGGATTGTATTCTTTCTCTCCATAATTAAATAGGTATACATATTCGCCGTTGAATTGCGTGGCATTGACTGTGCCCGATATCAGATAAGATGTGTCCTTTTGGCAACCTGAAAACAATATACTAAATAAAACAACAAGCAGTGGGTATTTCATGATTTCATCTGTTTAATGACTTACGAATGTACGTATTTGCCCGGAATTACAAAACTCCGGATGGTGTTTATTGTCTTAAGTCCCTCCGGCACGCAATACAAAAACATGTGTAAAGGTATGAAATGTAATACTTTTATATTTCAATAAAAAATCCGATCTTTGCGGCACTTATGCAAATTATTTTCTAAAACAAATCAATTATAAGAAATGACAAAAAGTGCTTTACAAATTGCAAGAGCAGCTTACCAACCCAAAGTGCCTGCTGCTCTGAAAGGTGCGGTGAAAGCTGTAGACGGTGAGAATACTCAATCGGTAGCCGACCAGGAAGAGATTAAAAAGCTTTTCCCTAACACATACGGAATGCCTGTTATAACTTTTGAATCAGCAGACGAAGCACAAAATTTGCCTGCGATTAATGTAGGTGTTATCCTGTCCGGTGGTCAGGCTCCGGGTGGACACAATGTAATTGCCGGTATTTTTGATGGTATTAAAGCGGCAAATAAAGATTCCCGTTTATACGGATTTATTTTAGGTCCCGGTGGTCTGGTAGATCACAATTATATGGAACTGACTGCCGATATTATTGATGAATACCGCAATACCGGTGGTTTTGATATGATCGGTTCAGGCCGTACCAAACTGGAAGAGAAAGCACAATATGATAAAGGTCTTGAGATCCTGAAACAACTGGATATTAAAGCGCTTGTAATTATTGGTGGTGACGACTCAAACACAAACGCTTGTGTATTGGCAGAGTATTACAAAGCTACCGGAGCAGGTGTGCAGGTAATTGGTTGTCCGAAAACTATCGATGGTGACCTGAAAAATGAAGCGATTGAAACTTCTTTCGGTTTTGATACTGCCTGTAAAGTATATTCGGAAGTGATCGGTAATATTGAACGTGACTGTAATTCAGCCCGTAAATACTGGCACTTTATTAAATTGATGGGCCGTTCGGCTTCTCATATCGCTTTGGAATGTGCGTTGCAGACTCAACCCAATGTTTGTATTATCTCTGAAGAGGTAGAAGCTAAAAACCAATCATTGGATGATGTAGTTAATTACATCGCTTCTGTTGTAGCAACCCGTGCGGAAAATGGTAATAACTTTGGTACTGTATTGATTCCCGAAGGTTTGATAGAGTTTATTCCGGCAATGAAAAACCTGATTGCTGAACTGAATGACTTCCTGGCTCATAATGAAGCGGAATTCAAACAGGTAGATAAATCAGAACAACTTGCTTACATCGTTAGCAAACTGTCAAAAGACAATTCAGATCTATTCGCAAGCCTTCCGGAAGGTGTAGCCCGTCAGTTGACACTGGATCGTGACCCACACGGTAACGTACAGGTTTCACTGATTGAGACTGAAAAACTGTTGGCCGAAATGGTGGGTAACCGTTTGGCTGAATGGAAAGCAGAAGGTAAATACAAAGGCAAATTTGCAAGCCAGGTACACTTCTTCGGTTATGAGGGTCGTTGTGCGGCTCCTTCTAACTACGATGCTGACTATTGTTACTCTTTGGGTTATACCGCTTCATGCCTGATCAATGCAGGTAAAACAGGTTATATGTCGTCAGTACGTAACACAACAGCTCCGGCTGAACAGTGGATTGCAGGCGGTATTCCTGTAACGATGATGATGAATATGGAAAAACGCCACGGCGAAATGAAACCGGTTATCCAGAAAGCATTGGTTAAACTGGATGGTGCTCCTTTCAAAACATTTGCTGCTAATCGTGAAAACTGGGCGGTAAATACAGAGTATGTATATCCGGGTCCGATCCAATACTTTGGTCCGACTGAAGTATGCGACCAGCCTACTAAAACCTTGCAGTTGGAACAAGGTAAATAAGTTTTAAGAATTAAAATAAAAAAGGTCGTTATCAGGTATGGTAATGGCCTTTTTTATTTATATTTGATTGATTCTCTGAATAAAAAATATTTCTTATGAAAACTGTATATATTATTATATGTATGATCTTTTTTCTATTAATCTTTTTGGGCAATCTATACAGGAAATATGGAAGGCAGAGCAACAGGAAAGAATAGGACAGCCAATGAATGATTTTAGAATTATATCCTTAAATAAGGATACGGTCTATAGTAAGCAGTTGGAGGGAAAAATTACGTTGTTTGATTTTTGGGAATATCATTGCTCTCCCTGCCGTGCCAATTTAAAACCGTTGGATGAACTTTATAACAGACTCAAAGAATATCCTGATTTTCAGTTTTTGTCTATTGCTTCGGTAGAGCGAAAAGGAGTCTCTTCTCTGGTGAAGGAATATGAACTATCTTATGAAGTCTATACGGTGTGGGAAGATCTTATAAAAAAACTAATTATTCATTCTTCTTATCCAACTGTAATTATTACAGATCGCAAAGGAGAAATTATATATTTTGAGAGAGGGGGATTCCGTAAAGAAGATGAAGCACGGGAGGGATTAATCCCGTTAGAAAAAAAACTGATTGAACTATTGAATGAATAGATTTTGTACCTTTGTAATTCAGGAATATTTATTTAATACAGATTCAATATGTTTTCAGGAATTGTAGAAGAGGCAGCTGTGGTAACAGCAATAGAACAGGATAAAGGTAATATTCATCTAACGATGAAATGTTCGTTTGTGCATGAACTTAAAATTGATCAGAGTGTGGCTCATAACGGCGTATGCCTGACGGTAGTGAGCCTGACGGATGAAACCTATACGGTGACAGCCATTAAAGAAACACTGGAACGTTCGAACCTGGGACATTTAAAAGTAGGAGATATGGTAAATCTGGAACGTAGCATGATTATGAACGGACGTCTGGATGGACATATCGTACAAGGGCATGTGGATCAGACGGCTGTTTGTACCAATGTGCAGGAAGCAGACGGTAGCTGGTATTATACATTTGAGTATGACTTTAATAAAGAGATGGCTCAACAGGGATATATAACTGTAGAAAAAGGTTCGGTTTGTGTAAATGGAGTAAGCTTGACTGTTTGTAATTCAAAAGACAATAGTTTTGAAGTTGCTATTATTCCTTATACACACGATAATACAAACTTTTGCCGGATTGAGAAAGGAACAGTTGTGAATCTGGAATTTGATATTGTGGGAAAATACATTAGTAAGATGATACAGTATAAATAAATGAAAAATGCAAAGTGAAAAATGAAGAATCTAAATATTTTTCATTTTTCACTTTGCATTTTTATAATGGCTTTCTTTTTCCAGTGGCCGGTTTTATAATAGATGTAAATGATTATGCAACCAATACCGATACTAATGCCGATAGACCACCAGATACCGTTTGTTCCATAATAATTACTTAACCACGAAGCTAACGGGATGCGAATGAGCCACAAGGATAATAAACTGACCAGCATGGGTACAAAAGTATCACCTGCTCCCCGTAATACACCGTTGAAAATGTTTAATGCTCCATGTACAACAAAGAACGCTTCTAATACAAATAGATAGTCTCTTCCTATTTGGATAACGTTGGGATCGGTAGTAAATACAGATATCATTTTATCTCCCCAAAAGTAGACAGATCCAAAGACACATATGCCTAATACAAGGTTTACAGCCATAGAACAACGCACTCCGTTTTTAACTCTGTCCATACGTCCGGCACCGATATTCTGTCCGGTAAACGCTGCCAGTGCGCCGGAAAGGGTCAGTATGGCCTGGGTAAAGATTGTGTCAATTTTTCCGGCGGCACCATAAGCCGTAAGGGTATCTGTTCCGAAATCGTTTACTATACGTAGCAGAGCAATTAGCCCGATTGCAATGGCACATTGCTGAACGCTGGTGGGTAAACCTATTTTCAGGCTTTTGTAAAACAGTTCGAAATGGAATGTCATATCTTCTTTTTTGATAGAGAGGAGAGGGTGGGTGTTATTTACATACGCCAGCGAAATACACATGGCGATACCCTGTGCAAGAATCGTAGCCCGGGCTGCTCCTTCGATCCCACAGCCAAAACCTAAGATAAAAAGCAGATCCAGCGCAATATTAAGAATGGCAGAGATAAGGATAAATATCATGGGACGAAAAGATTCCCCCATACCCCGCAGGATAGAAATTACACTATTAAAGGTGACAAAAAGAAATGTGCCACCTATATAAATACGGAAATACCTGACAGCATCCGGTAGTACTTCCGGCGGAGTATTTGTAAATCTGAAAACTTCTTCGGCAAATATGATACCTGCAATAGAGAGGAAAATACCGGCAATCAGCATAAAAATAAAGAAGGAGGAAAAAGCCTGTTGGACTTTTTTATATTCACGAGCCCCAAAATACTGCGAAACGACTACTGTTGTACCACTACCAATCCCGATTACCAGCGAGATCAGGAAATAATAAATAAAGAAAGAGGCGGAAACCGCGGCTAAAGCTTCTTTACCTATAAAACGACCGACAATGATACTATCTGCCATATTGTATAATTGCATTAGCAGATTTCCGATCAGTAACGGCCATGCAAAGTGTAGGATTACTTTCCATTCTTTTCCCTGGGTCAGATTATTTTTTTTTTAAGGTAGAGTTCGTCTGATTCATGGAATAGTTATAGGTCTTTTAGATAGATCTCATTGTTAGCTGTCATCATATCTTTCCTTGTTTTTAAAATAGCTTCCCATTCTTTACCAAACAGGCAGGAAGTATCTACCTTGAAGTTTTCGGAACCATGCCGGTCTATTTTATCAAAAAGATATCCCACACTTATTTTGTTGACATCTATTGCCGGCTGGTAATACACAACACGGTCGTCATCCCCGTAATTTACTTCGATAATGATTTTTATTTCGGTCAGGAAATAAAGAATCTGTGTGGTGATGCGCAGAGGAATCCGGTAGGTATCAGAAAGTTCATCGGCAGTGTAAGGAGCCCGTCCTTTTACAAACCGTTTTACGATAAGTGTGGCTATTAACAGGGTAAGAAAATCCTTATAACGCCGGCTGATATTGGTACTATCCCGTTCAAAACTGAATTTCTTTACGTTTTGGGAAGCATAGGCTAATTCGGCACCAAATAGGCAGATCAGCCAGGAGAGTTGCATCCATAAAAGTAGTAAAGGTATCGCGGCGAAACTACCATAGATCGCGTTATACTTACTCACCCAGATTTGTCCGGATATAAACATAAATTGAAAAAACTGAAAAGCACATCCGGCAATAAATCCTCCGATCAGGCCATTAAAAAATGGACTTTTGTGTTTGGCAGTAAAATGTATATTGCCGTAAACGACATGGTAACAATTACAAATGGGGCTATCTTTAATATGGTATCAACTACAGGAGCAAGAAAGACGTACTGATTTAGAAACGATTCTGTATAGTTGTTAGAAATACAGAGATACCGCTGGATAAAGTCATTAATAGGGGTAATATAAGGAACAAGGCCATGTAATCAATGATCTTCCGTTTCCAGGGCCGGTTTTTCTGTATCTGCCAGATATCATTAAATGTAACTTCAATCGAAGAGATCAGATTGATAACAGTGTAAAAAAGGAATACTAATCCGACTCCCAAAATAACACCTCCCTGTGCCTGAGATAAATAACTTTCTACAAAACTGATGGCTTTATTTAGTTCCAGTTCTCTTCCGGGAAAGTATTTCAATAGTTCTTCTCGTACATTATCCTGGATTCTGAATCCCTGCGCAACTCCTAATATAACAGCTAATAAAGGAACAATCGCAAGTAATGTGCGATAAGTTAGCGCAGAAGCCTTGGTTTGAAGTTGTTCGCTGTTAAATCCGCGAATGGCAAGAATAATAGTCTTCATCATACTGATAAAGAACCGCATCGGCTTGCTTAACTCGTGAGCCGATATCCGCCATATTTCGTAGGTGAGGAAATGAATCACCTGTTTTACGGTTTCGTTAATCCGGTCAATCAACCGCTTTTTTCTTTTCCTCTCCTGTCTTTTTTTTTCTTCATTTCACCACTAACCTACGTAAATGAAAAAAGCAGTCTGTCGATAAGCCGGGTTCTGTACTTTGAACAAGCCAAAGTGTCTGTCATTTATCTCCGCTTACCGTCACCGGTAAGCTCCAGCGGTCTACCCCCCCGGCATCGGACGAGCAATCCTACTGCGCCGGTATACATGACCTTACAACCCATAAGACGTACGGCATCCTATATTGCTATAGAACCCGGTGAGCTCTTACCTCACCTTTTCACCCTTACTCCCTGAGGAGCGGTTATTTTCTGTTACATTACTCTGCCCTCGCGAACAGCTTCCCGTTAAGAAGTATGGTGCTCTGTGTTGCCCGGACTTTCCTCCCGTCTGTAAAGACGAGCGACAGACTGACAGACTGCAATTCTGCAAATATAACAATTATAAAAGGAAAAGAGATAGGATCAGAGCTGAAAAGTCATTTTATGGAGAGGTTGAGATTTTACTTTGAACTCCAACTATTGTCAGTATGAGACTGTTATAATTAAAAAGCCTGACCATTTGTCAGGGATAATGTTAAAATTACTGGCAATGGAGAGACTTACTGTTAATCAGGGTTAAGTTGGAAAGAGTGGCGTTAAAAGTGTTAAAAAATCACCTCAAATAGAATATTCGCACATTTTTTGAGTTTAATTTGTCGTACAACAAAGTGTTAAATTTAAGTGTTTAATTAATATAAGGAAGGAATTATGAAGACAATATTGAAAAATGTGCTTGGTATTGTACTGGTAGCAGCTGTTAGTGCAGGAGCCGCCATTGGCACAAGTACCTATATCGTGAATAAGAAGCAGGTCGAATCTTCTTATTCCGCAGTTGATGAATACGGTTTTAAACAACCGGTCAGATTAGCAAGCTATAATGCTGCAGCAGCAGAAGCAATTGATTTCACAGTTATTGCAGAACATGCAGTAAATGCTGTAGTGCATATTAAATCGACAACAAAGGCACAGGCCTCAACCGGTACTCCTCAGTATATAGATCCATTTGAATATTTCTTCGGTGGTCGTGGTAATCGCCAGATGCAACCGCAGCCACGTGTGGGATTTGGATCGGGAGTGATTATCTCAACAGATGGATATATTATTACTAATAACCATGTGATTGACGGGGCCGACGAAATTGAAGTGACAATGAATGATAACCGGAAGTTTTCCGGGAAACTGGTAGGTGCGGACCCTTCTACGGATATTGCTTTAATTAAAGTAGACGAGAAAGATTTACCTGTAATTCCATTTGGAGATTCAGAAAAGCTTAAAGTAGGAGAATGGGTACTGGCAATTGGTAACCCGTTTAATCTGACTTCTACAGTTACCGCAGGTATTGTAAGTGCTACAGGCCGTTCGGTTATGACAGGTAGAGATGATGTATCAAGGGTGGCTTCGTTTATTCAGACGGATGCTGCTGTCAATCCGGGAAATAGTGGGGGAGCTTTGATTAATACCCGTGGTGAACTGATTGGAATCAATACATTAATTTATTCCGAAACAGGTAATTTTGCCGGTTATTCTTTCGCGGTACCTATTAGTATCGCTGGAAAAGTAGTAAGTGACCTCAGAGAATTTGGTACAGTACAAAGAGCTATGCTGGGAGTTACTATCCAGGATATACAAAATGTGGCAGAAGAGAGTCGCAGCAAACTGAAAGTAACGGAAGGAGCATATGTGGCCGGATTCGGAACACGGAGTTCTGCAAAAGAAGCAGGAATTGAAGAAGGTGATGTGATTACATCGGTAAATGGTATAAGAGTACGCTCTGTAAGTGCTTTGCAGGAACAGATCAGTAAATACCGTCCGGGTGAAAAAGTGACTGTTGAAGTGGACCGTCAGGGAACTAAGAAAACTTTTTCTGTTGAGTTACGCAATGCGCAGGGTACAACTGACGTTATTCAAAGTAAAGGGGATATTGCCGAAGTATTAGGGGCAGCCTTTAAAGAATTGACAAATGATCAGAAAAAGAAACTGGGCATTAGTTATGGTATAGAAGTGACAGGAGTAACGAAAGGTAAGTTCCGTGACCATGGTATTCAGAAAGGTTATATCGTAATGATGGTTAATGATCAGAGAATCAATACTCCTGAAGATCTTGAAAAGATTGTAGAGAGAATTGTAAAGAAAGGTGGCGAAGAACAGGCTCTGTTTATTAAAGGAATAAATCCGAATGGAAGAGCCCGTTATTATGCAATAGATCTTGCTGACTAAATAAAGTAAACAGATAGAAAAGAAGTACTTTAGTAAAGGCAAAGATTGTTAAAGGTTTATAATTGACTGGATGTGGGGTGCATCCAGTCAATTCTTTCCATTAAAAATTATTATCTTTGCACCCCAATATTCTTTAAATTCATTGAATGAGACAATTAAAGATTACAAAGTCCATTACCAATCGCGAAAGCGCTTCACTTGATAAATATCTTCAGGAAATTGGTCGTGAGGATCTTATCACAGTCGAAGAGGAAGTAGAATTGGCACAGGCGATCAAAAGAGGTGACCGTAGAGCACTGGAGAAATTGACTCGGGCCAATCTGCGTTTCGTGGTTTCTGTAGCAAAACAATATCAAAATCAGGGATTGAGTCTTCCGGACTTAATTAATGAAGGAAACCTGGGATTGATAAAGGCTGCTGAGAAATTTGACGAAACCAGAGGGTTTAAGTTTATCTCTTATGCGGTATGGTGGATTCGTCAGTCTATTCTTCAGGCGTTGGCAGAACAATCAAGAATTGTGCGTCTCCCATTGAATCAGGTCGGTTCGCTGAATAAAATCAGCAAAGCCTTCTCGAAATTCGAACAGGAGAACGAACGCAGGCCATCCACGGAAGAATTAGCAGAAGAATTGGATATTCCTGTAGATAAGATCTCGGATACACTAAAAGTTTCCGGAAGGCATATCTCCATGGATGCTCCATTCGTAGAAGGCGAAGATAATAGCCTTTTAGATGTGCTTGTGAACGATGATGCTCCTATCGCTGACCGGTCGTTGATGAACGAGTCATTGGCAAAAGAGATTGATAGGGCACTTGCTACACTAACCGAAAGAGAATGTGAGATTATCAAAATGTTTTTCGGTATTGGATGTCAGGAAATGACATTAGAAGAGATTGGCAACAAATTTGGGCTCACCAGAGAGCGTGTACGCCAGATCAAGGAAAAAGCAATAAGAAGATTAAAACAAGGAACCCGTAGCAAGCTTCTCAAATCGTATTTAGGTTAACTTTTTGAACAAAAGTTTCAGAGAAAGCTCCTCATCATTTACAGATAAGGAGCTTTTTTTGTCTTAGCACTTTGGAAGGAGTGCTATGCACATGGCACAGGAGTGCCACCTGCATGGCATCACTGTTTCCATTAGCATGGCATTTTAGTGCCACCTGCATGGCACTGGGATGAAGTGACTATACATAATTTTTTCTTCACAGCTGTGGAATATTATTAATAGACTATATAATATGTACGCGAAAAGAGGGGTGAGAAACTTTTTTAGAAAAAACTCGTCAAAACATTTGGAAATAAAAACTGTGTTATGTACTTTTGCACCCGCATTCAGGGCGA
>JAJQAZ010000027.1 GCA_021203545.1 Tannerellaceae bacterium
GCATATCCCCGTAATAAATATAATATACTACAAAATCTTCTGAACATGACTGGGTGCAACCCGGGGTAGGCAGAAACCCTCTTTCTACAACCCTAAAAGGGTTGAACTCGCTTCGGGGTTCATGGAGTAGAGTAGCTTTCTGCCGCGGGTTTCACCCGCGGTTAATCACATTCAAGCCCGAAGGGCTTATAAGCTGTATTTACACAATCTCTCAAGAATAGAACTGATAACAGATCAACACTTTACTAAATAAGTATGTCTATTTGTAATGTATATGTCGGTACCTCTTCCGGATCTGTTTGTCGAAGATTCAGAGGTACAGGCTATTATACTTGTAAAAGCAGATTTCTCCTATTAATGTGCTTCCAGCCAGTTATTGCCAACACCGCAATCGGCGATTAACGGTACACTAAGTTGAATAGCTCCTTCCATTTCTTCCAGAACGATTTGTTTTACTTTCTCTAATTCATCTTTGTAGACATTGAAGTTTAACTCATCGTGCACCTGAAGGATCATTTTACTTTTTAATTTTTCTGTTTCAAAACGTTGATAAATACGAGACATAGCTACTTTGATTATGTCGGCTGCGGTACCCTGTAGGGGCGCGTTGATTGCATTTCGTTCGGCATATCCACGTACTACTGCATTGTTTGAGTTGATGTCCGGAAGAAAACGTTTTCTTTTAAATAACGTTTCTACATATCCCTGTTCTTTGGCTATCTGAATACTTTTATCCATATATTCCCTCACACCCGGATAGGTGCGGAAATATCCTTCTATTAATTCTTTGGCTTCACCGCGCGGAACGTTTAACCGTTCGGCGAGTCCGAATATGGAGATACCGTAAATGATACCAAAATTGGCTGTTTTGGCTTTCCGCCTCATATCCGAAGTAACTTCTTTTACGTCTATACCATATATCTTTGCAGCGGTTGCGGCATGGATATCTTCGCCACTGAGGAAAGCTTCTACCATGTTTGCATCCTGACTCAGGTGTGCCATAAGGCGTAATTCAATCTGTGAATAGTCTGCCGAAAAGAAAAGACACTCTTCATTTTCCGGAATAAATGCTTTGCGAATCTCCCGTCCCAGATCATCCCGTATCGGGATATTCTGTAGGTTGGGATTGGTAGAACTTAACCGTCCGGTAGCTGTAACGGTTTGATTGAATGAAGTATGTACTTTCCCTGATTCAGGGCTGATCAGTTCAGGCAGTGCATCAATATAAGTACTAAGTAACTTTTTGAGTCCCCGGTATTGTAATAGTTTATCAACAACCGGATGTTTGGAGCGAAGTTTCTCCAGCACATCTTCGCTTGTACTGTAACTGCCTGTTTTTGTTTTTTTGGCTTTGCTTTCAATCTTTAGCCGGTCGAATAAGATTTCACCCACCTGCCGTGTCGAATTGATGTTGAATTCTGTTCCGGCCATTTCATGGATTTCTTTTTCCAGTTTGTTAAGTTCGGCAGTTAAAAGATCCGAAGATTGTTTCAGGGCAGTTGTATCCAGTTTAACTCCTGTCTCTTCCATTTCGGCCAATACGTACACTAATGGCATTTCCATATTGAAGAAGAGGGATTCCATTCCCTGCTTTTTCAATTCCGGTTCGAAGAAGTTTTTTAGCTTAATGGTAACGTCGGCATCTTCGGCAGCGTATTCTGCAATTTTATCCAATGGTACACTACGCATGGTAAGTTGCTTTTTTCCGCGGGGTCCGATAAGAGACTCTATCGGTATGGTTTTGTAATGGAGGTAAGTTTCCGCCAGATAATCCATCCCGTGTCTTAATTCCGGATTCAGCAGATAATGGGCAATCATGGTATCGAATAACGGACCTGCTACCCGGATGTTGTATTTTCGTAATACCAGAATGTCGAATTTTATATTTTGTCCGATCTTCTGAATTTTTTCATTTTGCAGGGTGGGGGAGAAGTTCTTTAAAATTTGAAGAGCCTCTTCCTGATTTTCCGGAACCGGAGCATACCACGCCTCATTTTCTTTAATTGCGAACGATAATCCTACCAATTTTGATTTTAAGGGATCAATTCCATCTGTTTCGGTGTCAAAAGCAAAAAAATCCTGACTCTCTAAAATATGGCATAATTTGGCTATTTCTTCTTCATTATCAGCAATATAGTAGTTGTGAGGGGTCGAGTTTAAGTCCGCGAGAGTCGATTTTTTTCGTTCGACCGGCTCCACGGTCGCAAATTCTGCAAAGAGCGAGCCTTGAACAGGACCTTTTTTTACCTCCTTCGGAGAGTCACCCCGTAATTTGTCGATAAATGTTTTAAATTCCAATTCGGTATAAATCTCGATCAGTTTATCTTCGTCTCTTTTTGTGCGTATGCATTTTTCCGGATGAAACTCAACCGGCACATCTGTTTTGATAGTGGCCAGCAATTTGGAGAAACGGATCTGTTCCTGGTTCTCTGTGATTTTTTTCTGCAGAGCCCCTTTCAACTGATCGGTATTGGCCAATAAATTTTCGATACTGCCGAAATCGGCTAATAATTTGGCCGCTGTTTTTTCTCCCACTCCCGGACATCCCGGTATGTTGTCCGAAGCATCGCCCATGAGTCCCAATAAGTCTATCACCTGTTCGATCGAGGAGAGGGAATATTTCTCCAAAACTTCCGGTACTCCCATAATTTCGTAATCTCCTCCGAACCGGGGGCGATAGATAAAGATATGTTCCGAAACCAACTGGCCGTAATCTTTATCGGGGGTCATCATGTATACTTCGAAGCCTTCTTTTTCCGCAACCTTCGAGATTGTACCAATCACATCGTCTGCTTCGAACCCTTTTACTTCCAGCATAGGAATGTTATAAGCCCGGATAATATCTTTAATAACCGGTACAGATGCCCGGATTACTTCCGGTGTTTCTTCCCGCTGGGCTTTGTACTGTTCATACATTTCGTGCCGGAAAGTCGGTCCCGGAGGATCGAATGCTACAGCTATGTGTGTTGGATTTTCACGTTTGATTATATCTTCTAATATATTGACAAACCCAAATATGGCTGATGTATTTACTCCCTTCGAATTGATCCGGGGATTTCTGATGAAAGCATAATATGACCTGTATATCAATGCGTAGGCATCTATAAGAAACAATTTCATCCTTTTTTTACTTATATATGTGAAACAATTATCTGTAAAAGTACGAAAAAGTGCCTTACTCAATACTTTTTCTTACTTTTGCGGTTTGTTGGAGAGCTTTATGAATGTAAGAAAAAAAATAGAAGAACCAATTACAGAAGAGCTGCAACGGTTTAAAGATGAATTTGCTGATTCTTTGAAAAGCAGTACCAATCGTTTGCAACAAGCCGTTGACCAGATCATCGCTTCCAGTGGCAAGCATATTCGTCCTTTACTCGTTTTGCTGACAGCAAAAGCGTTAGGTGAGGTGAATAACGGTACCATTAACTCTGCTGTTATGATTGAATTACTTCATACCTCCTCTCTTATTCATGATGATGTAATTGACTCTACCAAACAACGCCGCGGGCAACCCTCCCTGAACGCGATTTTTGATAATCGTGTTTCTGTACTTGTTGGCGATTATATCCTGGCCTCTGCCCTGATACGTTCTACTATGACTAATAACATAGATATTATCCGTGTAGTTTCGAAAATTGGACGGGAACTGGCCGAAGGGGAAATAAAACAAATGGAAATAGCAGACGAAAGTATTCTGGATGAGAACTGCTATATGGAAGTAATCCGCAAAAAGACGGCAGTGTTGCTTTCGGGCTGTACAGAGGTGGGGGCTATTTCTGTAAATTCTTCTGCTGAAATGGCTGCAACAGCCCGTCAGTTTGGCGAATATATTGGTCTCTGCTTCCAGATAAGGGATGATATTTTTGACTATTTTCATGAGTCGGAGATCGGAAAACCTACCGGAAATGATATTCGCGAAGGCAAGATTACTTTACCTCTTTTATATGCTTTAAAGGAAGAGCAGAAGGAGGGGGGAAATTGTTATTTTGATATTGTGTGCCGCAAAGATTTTACTCAGGAAAATGTAGAAACACTTATTTCTTTTGCCAAAGAGAAAGGCGGAATAGAATATGCCGAAAGCATCATGAAAATATATCGTGATAAGGCTGTGGAGTTAATACAGAAACTTCCTGCATCTTCACCCAAAGACAGCCTGTTACTATTAGCCGATTATACCATAACAAGGAAGAAGTAATTCCCTATATTTGTTCCCCGACTTGATCGGGGATCGCATAAACATCTGCGTTTTGTAATAAATAAAATATAAGATTACAGTCTATTTTGGATTGGAGGGATTTGCAATCCCGACTTTGTGATACCCAGGGGCTGTGCTCCCCAAAAAGCATAACTTTTTAACGGATTACAAATCCGTACTTCCATTTGTCGGGGATAACATATCCCCTCCGTCCATAAATAGTACTTAGACTTTATTTCGTTCTTTTTCCTGTTTCTCTGTCATTTCCGGTGTACTTATTTCACTATTAAAAAGTGGATGCGGGAAACCTTCTTTTTTACGACGTTCAAAGTCGGCCTGCCGGTATGGGTCGAAGGCACTACCAGGTGGTAAAGGACGGTTTTTATCCATATACCATACATAAAGAGATATCCATTCCTTTAAATTATGGTGATAATTGATAAAACTACGTGTCCGTCTGTTAGGATGTAGAATAGCAAGACTTGGTTTTTCAAATGATTTTGTACCAATACGCGCTATCTGAAATCTGACGGTAGAAAAAGGAACTGTAATTTTTTTCCATACTCCAAAGCCAGGATAAGTAAGCAGACCATTTTCCCGGTCGAAAAGAAAATATTTATTTTTAGGTAAACTTAGGTAGATAAGTCCAAAGCCAAACCCTAACATAGATATTGAGAAAAGCATACTTATAGCTTTATTATCAGTATATCTGTATTTTGTAAGTAATAATTTACGAAATCTTTCTTCTCCTAACTGTTGGTAGAGTTCAATATTTTGTTTCTCTTCAAGAGAAATTTGTCTATTGGTGTAGGTATTTTGTATGGTTTGTTCGATTTTTCCGTCAACATATTCTCCGGCTGCAATAAAATAAAAAAAGTAAAATAGAAAGAGGGCAAAAGTACCTAAAATAAATTCGATAATACTAAATGAATTGTGTTTTATAATTATTTTCTTATCATCCAGGTACTTTATAATGGATTGTTTTTTTCTTACTTCTTCTGCATTTAATTCAATTGGGTTGGTATAAATGAGTAGTTCCTGAATTCCCCAGACAATTACTTTATTTTTATCCAGCATTTCCTGATAGAGGGCTTCTACTTCTTCGTAAGAAAGAGCCTGAAGTTCTTTTTTGTTCATTTTTCTTTTCATTTCAACGTCCCTTTTATATCATGGAATGCAAAGTACATAAAAAACGCAGATTCACAGATCTTATTCACCTAACCTTTTGAGCAGATCATCGGCCAGTTGGCTGGCGCCGATGCGGAATAGTTCATTGGTGAGCCATTCTTCGCCCAGAATGCTTTTAACGATTGTCATGTATTTGACTGCATCTTCGGCTGTTCTGACTCCTCCCGATACTTTTAAACCTATCTTTTTGCCTGTCAGGGTATGGTATTGTTTAATTACCTGTGCCATCGTATAAACGGCTTCCGGTGTGGCTCCCGGAAATTCTTTCCCGGTAGATGTTTTAATAAAATCAGCACCTGAATAGATTGCCAGGATAGCTGCTTTTTGAATTAACTCCGGGCTCTGTAAAGCACCTGTTTCCAGTATTACTTTCAGGGTTGCTTCCTGTGCAACAGCTTTGGTCTCCTGTATTTCCTCAGTTAATTCCTGATAATTTTCTTCCTGCAGCATTCCCAGATTCAATACAATATCAATCTCTTCGGCTCCGTCGTTGATGGCCAGCGCTGTCTCTGCGATTTTAACTTCCGGAAAGGTCTGCGAAGAAGGGAAAGATCCTGATACACAGGCTATTTTTACGTCCTGTGCGGTAAGAGCCTGTTTTACTGTTGCAACAAATACCGGATAGACACAAATGGCTGCTACATTGGGTATATCCGGATTACTTCCTTCAAAATCGTTTACTCTGTCTACCAGTTTCCAAATATGATCTCTGGTATCCATAGCGGATAGAGAGGTAAGGTCTAACGAGCTATACAGAAGTTTTAAGTTGTCTGCTGTAAAGCTATTTTTCTCCTCTTTTTCTAATAGCTTATTTACTTTTTCGCTTATTTGTTCCAGCGACCCGGGTGCTTCAAACTTCCCGAATGCTTCCTGATATCTATCCATAACTTATAATTTTGTATTGTTTATATGTCTTTCTTTATCCCGGTCTGTTTTTTTCTCCAGGTTCTTTGTAAATGCTTCTGTCAGGTTTACCCCTGTCTGGTTTGCCAGGCAGATCAGTACCCATAATACATCGGCCATTTCATCTCCCAGATCTTTGGATTTATCGCTCTCTTTGAATGATTGTTCGCCGTAGGTGCGGGCCATAATACGTGCCAGTTCTCCCACTTCTTCCGTCAGGATTGTCATATTGGTCAGTTCGTTAAAATAGCGTACGCCATATGTTTTAATCCATTGATCTACCTGTTCCTGTGCTTCCCGGATTGTTATTTCAGCCATGTTTATTCTTTGTTTTTAGTATCCATCAGGATCGTTACGGGTCCGTCATTTAATAACTCTATTTTCATATCTGCTCCGAAAGTACCGGTTGCTACATTTTTCCCTATCTGTAACTCCATTTCCCGGCAGAAAGTTTCATACAGAGGAATGGCAATATCCGGTTTAGCTGCTTTTATATAAGAAGGACGATTTCCCTTTTTGGTAGAAGCGTGCAGTGTAAACTGGCTTACGACCAGTATTTCTCCACCGGTTTCTATTACCGAACGGTTCATCACTCCGTTTTCATCGTCAAAGATTCGCAGATTGGCTATCTTTTTGGTCAGCCAATCAATATCTTCTTGATTATCAGTTTCTTCGATTCCAATGAAAACTAATAATCCCTGCTTTATACACGATTTTATTTCTCCTTCGATAGTAACCGATGCATGTTGTACCCGTTGTATAACTGCTTTCATTGTTTCTCCTTTAAACCATTTATAATAAGTTCCGCTTTTGCTTTGCCTACTACTTTTTCCAGTTCCTCAACCGGGGCCTCCCGGATTCTTTTTACACTTTTAAAGTGCCGTAAAAGTAATACTTTTGTTTTATCACCGATCCCTTTTATCTCGTCCAGTTCGGATTTTGTCTGCGATTTGCTCCGTTTATCTTTATGGAAAGTAATTGCAAAACGGTGTACTTCGTTCTGCATCTGTTCGAGCAACCGAAACAGCGGGCTTTGTTGTACCAGTCCTACGGATACCGGGGGGGATCCATATAATAATTCGGAGGTACGGTGTTTTTTATCTTTTGCCAGGCCGGCAATCGGAATTTTCAGTTTTAATTCATCTTCAACTACCTGCCGGACAGCTTCCATTTGTCCTTTTCCTCCGTCTGTAATGATCAGGTCGGGTAGGGGAGATTCTTCTCTTACCAGACGAGAATAACGGCGGTAAATAACTTCGCGCATCGAAGCATAATCGTCAGGCCCTTCAACAGTTTTTATAATGTATTTCCGGTAATCTTTTTTAGAAGGTTTACCCATTTTGAATACTACACAGGCAGCAACTGCATCGCTACCCTGAATGTTGGAGTTATCAAAACATTCTATATAAGCGGGCAGTTTTTCCAAACGTAATGCTTGTTGAATCTCTTTTAAAAGTTGTGTATTTCTTTGTTCCGGGTTTAACTTCTCTGCCTGTTTGAGTTTATCTACCTTATATTGTTTTACGTTTTGTTCGGATAAGGAAAGGAGTTTCTTTTTATCGCCTATTTGCGGAATGATAAATTTTACATTTCCCGTGAGTTCTATTCCCGGATCAAAAGGAACAATAATCTCTTTCGCTGTGCTTTTAAAACGTTCTCTCATCTCTATAATCCCGTAGCCTAACAGCTCTTCTTTGCTCTCTTCGAGTTTCTTTTTATACTCAAAAGTGTAAACCTGTACAATGGAGCCGTTGCCAATATGCATAAAGTTGATATATGCAGAGTTGCCATTTTCGGTAATCGAAAATACATCAATGTTATTCAAAAGAGGAGTAACTACGGTAGATTTTGCCCGGTAGTTTTCTACAATGGCGTATTTCTCTTTTATTAATTGTGCCTCTTCAAACCGCATTGCTTCCGACAGTTTTTGCATATCGGCAAACAGGTGTTTGCTAACTTCAGATATGTTTCCTTTTAGAATTTCCCGTACATGTTTAATATTTTCCTGATATTCTTCCAGTGTTTGTAAACCTTCGCAAGGCCCTTTGCACCGCTTAATATGGTATTCAAGGCAAACTTTATATTTCCCCTGTGCAATACTTTCGGGTGTAAGCGGATAATTACAGGTACGTATCGGGTAAAGTTCTTTGATCATCTCTACCATAATCCGGGCATTATAAGCCGAAGAGTAGGGGCCATAATAGTATGAACCATCCTTTACTATATTCCTTGTAGTAAATACCCGTGGAAAGAATTCATTTTTTACAACAATGGAAGGATATGTTTTATCGTCCTTCAACATTACATTGTAACGTGGGCGATACTGCTTAATTAGACTGTTTTCTAAATGAAGTGAATCTTCTTCCGTATCTACTACTATGTAACGAATATCTTTTATTTGCTTAACAAGAACCCGGGTCTTAGGATAATCAGATATTTTATTAAAATAAGAGGTGACTCTTTTCTTCAGATTCTTTGCTTTCCCTACATATATAATCACACCCTGTTCGTCCAGATATTGATAACATCCGGGTTTGTCGGGGAGGATATCCAGAATGTCAGAAAGCTTTCTGGTTAATTCCGGCCCATAGGTTTTCTGTAAGCTATTGTCGATTTTCATCCTTTTATAAGTCTTTCATACATCAACAATCAGGAACGATGTTCTGTTTTTTTGATTGTTTCACGTGGAACATTTTAAAATTAACGACCGAGTAACACTAATAAAATATTGATATCACTGGGTGAAATCCCGGGAATGCGGCTTGCCTGTGCAATGGTGTCGGGATCAATTTTTATTAGTTTTTGTCTGGCTTCTGTAGATAAGGATTGAATGTTGTTGTAATCAAACTTACCTTTGATATGAATATTTTCCAGACGGTTAATCTTATCGGCAATAATTTGTTCCCGTTTAATATAACCGCTGTATTTAATCAATATCTCCGCAGCCTCAATAATTTCTTCTCTTCTTGTTTCCGGTAACTTGTCGAATCGGGATTGTAAAGCCGGAATCAATTCGCCTAAATCAGTAAGTTTGATTTGCGGACGTAATACCAGATCAATTAGTTTGCATCCGTGGGAGAGGGGAGATGTTCCCAATTTCTCCAATCCTTCGTTGATATATTGCGGCTTGATAGAATAGGTTTCTGTAAATTTCATTAACTCATCCCGCAGGGCTTTCTTTTCTATTAACAGATCATACCTGTCTTGTTTCGCTAAACCTAACTGATAAGCCTTTTCGGTAAGACGCATGTCCGCATCGTCCTGACGTAATAAAATCCGGTATTCTGCCCGCGAAGTAAACATCCGGTATGGTTCGTCAACTCCTTTTGTAACCAGATCGTCTATTAAGACACCGATATAGGCTTCGTTTCTACCTAAAATAAAAGGTTCCCCGCCGTGGCAATTAATATGTGCATTAATCCCGGCAATTAATCCTTGTCCGCCGGCTTCTTCGTAGCCGGTAGTACCATTGATCTGTCCTGCAAAAAACAAGTTGTTGATCTGTTTTGTTTCCAGCGTATGTTTTAACTGGGTGGGATCGAAGAAATCGTACTCTATTGCATATCCCGGGCGGTAAATCTGAATATCCCGGAAAGCCGGAATAGCCTGTAAAGCCCTTAATTGAATATCGAGAGGTAACGAAGAAGAAAAACCATTCAGGTAATATTCCTGTGTGTTTTCGCCTTCCGGTTCAAGGAATAACTGATGTTGGGTTTTATCTGCAAACGTAACGATTTTCGTTTCGATACTCGGACAATAACGCGGACCGATGCTTTGGATCTGTCCGTTATATAAAGGAGAATCAGGCAACCCCTCCCGTAATATATCATGGCAGGCTTCATTGGTAAACAATGTCCAGCAGCTTAGTTGTTTTAATGGCCGGGGGTTACTCTCCAGATAAGAGAATTTATGAAAATCATTTTCTCCCGGTTGCTCTCCCATTTCATCGAAATAAACGCTTCGTCCGTCTATCCGAACAGGAGTACCGGTTTTCATCCGGTCTGCTTTCAGTCCGAGAGATACTAATTGTTCAGTAATGCCGGAAGAGGCTGGTTCCGAAATACGTCCGCCCCGTATCTGTGTCCGCCCGATGTGCATTAAACCGTTTAGGAAAGTACCGTTAGTAAGTACTACGGCTTTGGCATAAAAAGATACATCCATTCCGGTTTTAACTCCTGTAACCGTCCCGTTTTCTACGATCAATTCGTTTACGGTATCCTGCCAGATAGAGAGGTTATCCAGGTTTTCTACTATATTTCTCCAGATTTCACTAAAACGCATGCGGTCGCTTTGAGAGCGGGGACTCCACATGGCCGGACCTTTACTTTTATTCAACATCCGGAATTGAATAGCAGTCTGGTCGGTTACAATACCCATGTAACCACCCAATGCATCAATTTCACGTACGATCTGCCCTTTGGCAATACCCCCTACAGCCGGATTGCAACTCATTTGTGCAATCTTATTCATGTCCATAGTGATAAGGAGTGTTTGTGAACCCAGATTAGCAGCGGCAGCGGCAGCCTCACATCCGGCATGTCCGGCCCCTACTACAATAACATCGTATTTGAATTTCATCTTCTCTTTTGTTTCTTACTGCAAAGATATTCATAAAAGATAAGCAATTGACAATTTTTGTTTTGGACATAAGAACAAAAGAACATAAGAATAAAAAAAGAAATTAAAACGAATTGTACATTGCGAGGAGGGGAACGTAAATAGAACATCTTAGTTTAACTAACGGAAAGAACAAAAGATGTGTGTAATAGCATAAGCCCGAATGGGCTTGAATGTGAATAACCCCCAGTGAAGCTGAAGTGCACCCCAAAAGTTGGACAGATTATAACTTATGTTTGTTTTATAAGAG
>JAJQAZ010000082.1 GCA_021203545.1 Tannerellaceae bacterium
ATTTATTTTATCCAATTACTAAACTTTTTGTGTCCAACTTTTGGGGTGCACTTCAAGCGTAGCGACTGGGGGTAAGTGAATACTCTCTTTCCACAACGCCGATAGGTGTTGAACAATGTATTCAACCGCCTTCGGGGTTGAGGTTGCTAAGGTATGCCATTCCCCCGGTCGCTACGCTTCACCGGGGGTTATTCAAATTGTGCCCCTTTCCGGGGTACTTAAGTATATAAAATAAGAAGGGTAAGTTAAAAGAAAAAAGAGTATCCTGGTATAAACAAGATACTCTTTTGACAGGCACAACAAGGTGTCTTGTTACCCTAAAGATAGTCTTTTGAGCGCTTCGTTTTCGTGGTGCTCCATAATCTCGCGTTCTCCCGGTCCTTTATCATTGATTCCACATAGGTGGAGGATACCATGGATAATTGTCCGGTGTAATTCTTCGTTATAATCTGTGTTGTATTTTTCCGCATTGGTTTTCACTGTATCCAGGCTGATAAACAGATCACCGGATATTTTATCTCCTTGCGTATAATCGAAAGTAATAATATCTGTATAATAATCATGTTGCAGATACTCCCGGTTTACTTTCAGAATCTTTTCGTCCGAACAAAATATATAGGTGATTTCACCCGTCTTTTTACCATGGTGCGCAGCAACTTCTTTAATCCAGTTACTTACCACCTGCTTTTTAATAACAGGCATTTCTATATCTTCCGTATAATATGTTATTGCCATATGGGGTTTACTAATTTCTTATATGTTCTTTTGTGTAATCTCTTTAGCTAAAAAAAAGGTATGTCATCGCTATGGCTACAATGGCTCCCACCAGATCGGCGGCCAGCGAATAGGAAACCGTATAGCGGGTATTACGTACACAAACACTACCATAATACAACGCTACTACATACAAAGTAGTATCGGTGGAACCTTGTACAACCGATACTAAACGCCCCACAAACGAATCGGCTCCATATTCTTTCATGGCATCGATCATCATTCCACGGGCTCCGCTACCACTGAGCGGTTTCATCAGGATAGTGGGTAATCCTTCTACAAAATCTGTGTTAATACCTATAGATGCAACCCCGTATCTGATACCTTCAATCAGAAACTCCATAGCACCTGATGCACGGAATACTGCAATTCCTACCAAAATGGCTACCAGATAAGGAATAATAGTAACAGCCGTATGAAATCCCTCTTTTGCGCCTTCTATAAAAACATCATACACATTTATTTTCTTTCTTATTCCGGCTATAAGGAACCCGCAAATAATACTAAACAATAAAAAGTTAGCAAAAAGAGTAGAATATAGAGACATCACTCCTTCTTCCATCGTATTAAACAAAAAGATCACCCCGCCGATAAAAAGGAACATCCCTCCGAAAAACAGCAATAGATTCCGTTGAAAAATATTGATTCCCTGTTTAATACAAATAGCAAGTACCACAAAAAGCGTAGAAGAGAAGGTTGCCAGCATAATAGGCAGAAATATATCCGAAGGATTGGCTGCACCTAATTGTGCCCGGTACATCATAATGGTCAGCGGAATCAATGTTAATCCTGATGCATTGATACACAGGAACATAATCATTGAATTGCTGGCCGTCTCTTTTTCGTGATTAAGTTCCTGTAATTGTTGCATTGTCTTCAGTCCCAACGGAGTAGCTGCATTATCCAACCCCAGTAGGTTGGCTGATATATTCATAAATATCGAACCTGTAACCGGGTGATTTCTAGGTATTTCAGGAAATAACTTGCTGAAAACAGGTGCGGATAAACGGGCAAATGCCTGTATCACTCCTCCCTGCTCGCCAATTTTCATAATACCGAGCCACAAGGTCAGTACACCGGTAAGTCCCAATGAAATCTCGAACCCGGTTTTTGCCGAATCGAATGTAGAATTAATGATATCAGTAAATACAGCCGTATCACCAACAAAAATAAGTTTGCAGAGTGCGACCACAAAAGCGATCAGGAAAAAAGCGATCCAGATATAATTTAGCACCATCTTTTTTAAGTGTCAATTGATAAATGCAAATATAATGTTTAATTTTGAAGCACACAGAGAAACTAAATACAAGAACGTTATGACTAAGATCCTGTTTACTTACGATATGCTTCGGAAAGGCTTTGCCGGCCTGACCGAACGGTATGATGTAACCTTCCCCGAAGGACGTAATTTTTCTCCTGAAGAAGTCCTTGATATGATTCCTGAATACGAAGTTCTTTGCTCTTCATTTGCTATCCCGGTCAATAAAGAGTTGATAGAAAAAGGAACAAATCTCCGGTTAGTAGCCAATTTTGGTGTAGGCTACAATAACATAGATGTAGCCTATGCGTTGGAGAAAGGCATTACGATAGCCAATACTCCACATGCCGTGATTGCTCCGACTGCTAATCTGGCACTGGGTTTAATGATTGATGCCGCACGGCGTATTACAGAGTGCGACCGCCGTTTACGAAAAGAAGGTAAGGAGATGAAAACCGGAATACTGGAGAACCTGGGCACTAATATCACCGGACAAACGTTAGGTATTATAGGGTTGGGCCGTATTGGGAAGGCTTTGTGCAAACGGGCTAATGCCTGTGGGATGGAAGTAATATACCACAACCGGCGGCAGCTGCATCTGGAAGAAGAAACCCGTCTGGATGTAGTTTATGCAGAATTGGAGGAACTGTTGGAGAAATCTGATTTCGTATCCCTAAATGCTCCTTATACACCGGAAACCCACCATCTGATCGGAGAAAATGAATTAAAGAGAATGAAACAATCAGCTATTCTTATCAATACCGCAAGGGGGGCGTTAGTAGATGAAAAGGCACTGGTTAGGGCTTTGAAAGAACGGGAAATTCTTGCGGCCGGATTGGATGTATATGAGTTCGACGATTTTCCTTCTCCGGAACTGCTCGGATTGGAGAATGTGGTACTCACTCCACATATTGGAACCCAGACTCTGCACGACCGCCTGGAAATGGCAAAAGAAGTAACGAATAATGTGATTGGTTTTCTGGAAGGAGACCGTCCTGTAAGTAAAGTTGTACGTCCATGACAGCAGAATTTATAGTAACTGAATTACAATCTGTGGCTAATCCTGAAAAGGCGGCTTTTCTGCAGGGCTTTTTTAAAACCGGCCCGGGCCAGTATGCCGAAGGAGATATTTTCCTGGGGTTGACCAATCCTGTTACCCGGAATATTGCCAAAGCTAATAAATGGACACTGCTATCCGAACTGCAAAAACTGATAGAAAGCCCTTTTCATGAAGCACGTTTGTGTGCACTGGTAATTGCTGTAGAGAAATTTAAGAAAGCAAAAGAAGCGGAACGGAAAGAGATTTTTGATTTTTACCTGCGCAATACCCGTTACATCAATAACTGGGATCTGGTAGATGTAACCTGTCCGCATATTGTGGGTGCTTATTTGCTGGATAAAGACCGCTCTATACTTTATAAACTGGCCAAAAGTAAATTCCTGTGGGAAGAACGGATTGCCATGGTCTCTACCGTAACATTTATCCGGAACCGCCAGTTTGATGATACGCTCTCACTTGCCTCTTATTTCCTGACACACAAACACGATCTGATGCACAAAGCCGTTGGCTGGATGCTGCGTGAGGTGGGGAAAAAAGATCGCGAAGTACTCTCGGCTTATCTTGATTCCAACGCTACAAAAATGCCCCATACGGCCTTGCGGTATGCAATCGAACACTATCCGGAAGACATGCGCCAATATTATCTAAAGATGAAAAAATAATCTAAACTGCAACAGGAAGGCAGTTTAATTGTCAATTAATTGCTAAGTTTGCCGAAACATGCAACCCAAACAGATGAAACGTATATTTCTCATAGGATATATGGGTGCCGGAAAGACTACGGTGGGGAAAGATCTGGCGCAACGCGGAGGGCTCTCTTTCGTGGATCTCGACCATGCCATAGAAGCTCGTTATCATAAGACAGTCCGGGAGATTTTTCAGGAAAAAGGCGAAGAAGGCTTTCGTGAAATCGAACGGAAAATGTTGGCGGAAGTATCTACTTTTGAAGATGTAGTAATCTCTACCGGTGGAGGTGCTCCCTGCTTTTATGGGAATATGGAGTTTATGAACAGCGTGGGAACAACTGTTTATCTGAAGGTTTCGGTGGATGAACTGGTGGCCCGCCTGGAACCCTGTAAACATACCCGGCCCGTCTTGCAGGGCCGGTCCTGTGAAGAACTGAAAACATTCATCCGGGAAAATATAGAAAAACGGGAAGTTCATTATTTAAAAGCTTCTATCGTTTTTGACGCTGAAACGATGCTAACCGAAACAGATGTGGAAAATATATCCAAAGCACTCTTAAATTTGTTATAGGGATAGAATGAAATAATATCAGGAGGAAAAACATATGCAGGGAGGAACAGCTTACATTCCGCAGGAACTATTAAAAGAACTTACAAAGGTACATAACCGGTTGGTAATTGGTATACCCTGCGAGCGTGCCGAAGGTGAAAAGCGGTTGGCTCTTACCCCTGAAGCGGTAGAGTTGCTCTGTAATGCAGGGCATCATATTCTGTTGGAGACCAGTGCCGGTCTGGGAATTAATTATCCGGATAACCAGTACGCCGAATGTGGAGCACAGATTGTAGATACGCCTGCCGAAGTGTTTCAGGCAGATGTAATCCTAAAAATTATGCCTCCTCTGCCTGAAGAGGTTGCCCTTATGAAATCCCGGTCCACTCTTTTCTCCCTGATGCAGCTTCATCAATTTCCCCGCGAATCGTATGAGGGATTAATCTATAAAAAGATCACAGCTATTGCCTATGAGTTGCTTACCGGCCACGACGGACATTATCCGGTGATGAATACGATTAATGAGATTGAAGGAACAGCAGCCATAACAATCGCTTCCTGCTTTTTGAGTAGTATGCAGGGTGGGAAAGGTGTGCTGTTGGGAGGAATACCCGGTGTACCCCCTACTGAAATAGTTATTCTGGGAGCCGGTACCGCCGGAATGGTCGCCGCCCGTGCTGCGCTGGGTATGGGAGCCATTGTGAAAGTATTTGATGAAGATATTAATAAACTACGCGATTTGCAGAAGGCCCTGGGGCAAACTTTATTCACCTCCAATTTTCAGCCTAAAGTACTCCACAATGCATTCCTGACTGCCGATGTTGTTATTGGGGCCATGGGAGATATGAGTTCGCGGCGGCGTTTTGTCGTAGCGGAAGAGTTGATCCAGATCATGAAACGCGGAGCACTGGTTTTTGATTTGCAGGCCAACCAGGGAGGAAGTTTCGAAACAATCTGTGGATTACCCCTTTCGGCTCCGCATGTATTTGAAAAATATGGGGTTTTGCATTATTGTAAACCCAGCATCAGCAATTATGTGGCACGAACTACAGCAATGGCATTCAGCAATTCTTTGTATCTATGCTGATTTTACTGGGAGATTCGGGTACGGTCCAAAACATGATCAAACTGGATAAAGGCTTCCGTAGTGGGGTCTATATGTACTGTGGCAAACCGGTTAATAACCGGGTGTCGAGTCATTTCAATATCATGTCAAATAATCTTGATATTTATCTTTCTGCGTTTTAAACGGTTAATAACTTGACAGGTTGAATAAGATTCGCTATTTTTGCGATCGGATTGTAAGGTTAACAACAAAATGCGGATAGATTTGATACTATAACCTTGAAACAAACGAATACAAAATCAAAGCTTATATAATATGGCAGAACAAACAAAAATTACTACGCTGGAGAAAGTAGTTATCCGTTTTTCCGGAGACTCCGGAGATGGTATGCAGCTTACCGGCACAATCTTTTCTAATTTGTCGGCTGTGTTTGGGAACGAGATCTCTACTTTCCCCGACTTCCCCGCCGAAATTCGTGCTCCGCAGGGATCATTAAGTGGAGTATCAGGATTCCAGGTCCACCTGGGTTCACGTAAAGTCTTTACACCGGGTGATAAAGTGGATGTGTTGGTTGCGATGAATCCGGCAGCACTGAAGGTAAACAAAAACAACTTGAAGAAAAATGCAATCGTAATCATTGATACCGATTCATTCCAGAAGAGCGATCTGGATAAAGCGCTCTTTACAACAGATAATCCTTTCGGTGAATTGGGTTTGAATGATGTGCAGGTGGTAGCGGCTCCGATCAGTACTATGGTGAAAGAAGGACTGGCTGAATTCGGGCTCGACAATAAATCGGCAGTACGTTGTAAAAACATGTTTGCTCTTGGATTGGTGTGCTGGCTCTTCGAACGTCCGCTGGAAGAAGCCATGAACATGTTGCAGAATAAATTCTCTAAAAAGCCTACCATTGCCAAAGCGAATATCAAAGCGTTGACCGATGGGTATAACTACGGACACAATATTCATGCAACAGTATCTACTTACCGGATTGAAGGAACCAAAGCGGATCCCGGATTTTATACCGATGTAAACGGTAATAAAGCAACTGCCTATGGTTTAATTGCCGCTGCCGAAAAGGCCGGAATGAAACTTTTCCTGGGTAGTTATCCGATCACACCGGCAACTGATATTTTGCAGGAACTTTCCGCACGAAAAGAATTAGGTGTAAAAGCTGTTCAAATGGAAGATGAAATAGCAGGTATCTGTACGGCTATCGGTGCCAGCTTTGCAGGTGCCATGGTGGCTACTTCTACTTCCGGTCCCGGGCTGGCACTGAAAAGTGAAGCCATTGGCCTGGCTGTAATTGCCGAACTTCCGTTAGTTATTATAGATGTACAACGTGGAGGACCTTCTACCGGTTTGCCCACCAAAAGCGAACAGACCGACCTGATGCAGGCCCTGTGCGGACGTAACGGGGAAAGCCCTGTTGTTGTTATGGCTGCTTCTACTCCGACCGACTGTTTTGATGCCGCTTTCTGGGCGTCTAAAATAGCTGTTGAACATATGACTCCGGTTATTTTGCTGACAGATTCATTCATAGCCAACGGTTCGTCGGCCTGGAGAATTCCGGATATGGAAGACTATCCGGAAATTAAACCCAATTATGTTTCCAACTATAAAGGCGAAGCACCCTGGAAACCGTATCGCCGCGATCATGAATCGTTGGTACGGTATTGGGCTGTTCCCGGTATGGAAGGATTTGCCCACCGCATCGGAGGGTTAGAGAAAGACTACGATACCAGTGCCATCTCTACCGAGCCCATTAACCACCAGAAAATGGTGGAAACCCGTCAGGAAAAAATCGATAAAATCGCAGATTATATACCCGAACTCGAAGTGGTGGGAGATACCGGGGCCGATTTGCTGATCGTAGGGTGGGGCGGTACATACGGACACCTGTATGAAGCGATGGAAACCATGCAGGAAGAAGGTAAAAAAGTAGCCCTGGCTCACTTCAAATTTATCAGTCCATTGCCTAAAAATACCGGAGAGGTACTGAAACGGTATAAGAAAGTTGTAGTGGCCGAACAGAATAAAGGCCAGTTTGCCAACTATCTGCGTAGTAAAGTATCCGGATTTAATCCTTATAAGTTTAACCGTGTGAAAGGTCAGCCGTTTGTAGTTGCAAGACTGGTTGAAGAATTCACCAAAATATTGGAGGCGTAAACAATGGCAGAAGATATAAAATACCAGGCAAAAGATTATAAGAGTGACCAGTATGTACGCTGGTGCCCCGGTTGTGGCGACCATGCGGTACTGAACTGCCTGCACAAAGCAATGGCCAATCTGGGAGTAGCTCCACAGGATATGGCTGTCATTTCGGGTATCGGTTGTTCGTCCCGGTTGCCTTATTATATGAATGCCTATGGGTTCCACACTATTCACGGACGTGGAGCCGCGATTGCATCCGGTGTAAAAACAGCACGTCCCGATCTGAGTGTATGGCTGATGACCGGTGACGGCGACTGTCTGGCAATCGGAGGGAACCACTTTATTCATGCGGTAAGAAGAAACATCGACCTGAATATCGTTCTTTTCAACAATAAAATTTATGGGTTGACTAAAGGACAATACTCACCCACTACTGACCGGGGAGCAATCACAAAAAGTTCTCCTTACGGAACAGTGGAAGAACCATTTATTCCTGCGGAATTGACCATGGGAGCACGTGGAAACTTCTTTGCCCGTGTAATAGATGTGGATCTGAAAAATACGACTGAGGTATTAACCGATGCAGCCCGTCATAAAGGATGTTCTGTCGTGGAGGTACTGGTAAACTGTGTGATCTTCAATGATGCCATTCATAAAAAGATTACTGATAAAGAATTCCGTGCCGACCGTACTATCTTACTCCGTCATGGCGAAAAGATGATTTTCGGTAAAGACAATAACAAAGGAATCGTATTGGAAGGGCTCAAACTGAAAGCGATAACTATCGGTGAAGACGGTTATACAATGGATGATGTACTGGTACACGATGCCAATGAGCCTGATCCAACCCTACACACCATGCTTTCTATGATGAGCGGTGATATGCCGGTAGCACTGGGTGTAATCCGTTCGGTAGAGGCTCCTGTATACGATCAGGCTGTAGAAGAACAGATTGCCGAAGTTCAGGCTAAAAACCCAAACCGTACATTGCGTGAATTCCTGATGAGCGGAGAGGTATGGGAAGTCAGGTAAATTGACAATTAAAATACAAGACATGAAAAACGGCAGGGGGTTAATTCCTCTGTCGTTTTTTTGTTCTCCATAGTTCAAAAGTCTTTGTATCCACTCTGCTAAATTTCAAATAAAAAACCCAGCGGTTCTGTGAAAAAAGCCCAGCGGGAACGAAAAATAAATACAGCGGCTTTAAAAAAAAGTCCAGCGGGAAATTTTTGAACGAAAAAAATCATTTTGTCAGTTATCAATTTGATATTTTAAGTCTCTGAGATTTGCGTATTCCGTAGGATTGCCGGGAAAGAAAATAAATACGCGACTCTCACGGAGTTTAGCTTTTTCAGATTGTTATTATTTCTGTCAGGTTAGTATCAAAAATAACGTGATTTATTAAAAAGTAAGTAGCAAATGGACGGAAGTGTTACCGGAATAAAAAATAGATGAACATTTTGTTAGTTAATAAACAACTTCTTCCGGAAACAAACCAGCGTTGAAAATGCTGTAAATTCCACGATTTAACCGTCCAAAAGTCTGATTTTATAAAAAGACCGGTGCTTTTCATGCAAAGCATTGATGCTTTTAGTAAATGCTGCGGTCCTTTTCTTCCGATGCACCGGTTCTTTGAACCCCAATAACCTTTCACTAACTTACTTATCCTGTTTTATCTTTTTACTCTGTCCGTCTATTTAGTTCATTGTAAAAATATGTGTTGTTAGCAAAAAGAGAATTATAAAAGCAAAATGATAGGAAATTACTCTTGTTGGTCTAAATGTTTAACCTGCGAAAAAGTCATTGAGACCGGGAAAAAAAGTCATGGAAACCAAACTTAAAAAGTCATTGAAAGTATATCTGAAAAGTCATTGTGTTTGAAATAAAAAGTCGTTGAGAATTTTGCTTTGTTAGTGTTAGGCACAGATTTAAATCTGCGCCAGCGAAAAGTCAGCAAAAGGGCTTAAAATAAATTGTTTAGTTACTGGTAAAATATTTCTTTTGTAATAATTTTGTGAGTTACTATATTGTTTATTAGCATGATAGGTGTTTTTTAGGGGGATTTTAGCTGTGATTCAGTGAAGGATGTGTGACGAACCCCATCTTCACCGGAACTCATTGATATAGAGTGGTAAAATGGCCTGTGATTCAGTGAATATCAAAAACAGTAAAAAATATATTTTTAGTAGTTGTTAGGAGAAGAAAGAATGCTTTTCGGAATATTACAGAAATATTTCTTTAATTACTTGCTGATAATAAAAAAATAATACTATTTTTGTATCGTGGTTTACAAGGGGGATTCCTCAAATTGCTTGAACGAGTGATAGTAAATTTAATATAAATCATTATTAATTATTAATCGAAAATGGCTAAATTAGACTTAAGCAAGTATGGCATTAGTAACGACATTGAAGTTGTTCACAATCCTACTTATGAGCAGCTGTACCAGGCTGAAGTAGATCCTGCAAATCAAGGTTACGAAAAAGGTATTGAAACCACTACGGGTGCAGTATCTGTTAATACTGGTGTTTTCACCGGTCGTTCACCTAAGGACCGTTACATTGTTAAGGATGCTACTACTGAAGATACAATCTGGTGGGACGGCACAATCAACAAACCGGTTAACACTGATGTTTGGAACGATTTGAAAGCTCTTTCTCTGAAACAGCTGAACACAGCTAAAAAATTATATGTAGTTGATACTTTCTGTGGAACTAACAAAGATACTCGTATGAAAGTACGTTTCATCGTTGAAGTTGCATGGCAGGCTCACTTCGTAACCAACATGTTCATCCGTCCTTCTTTGTTTGAACTTGAAAACTACGGAGAACCTGATTTTACAGTATTCAACTCTTCAAAAACTACAAACCCGAACTGGAAAGAACAAGGTTTGAACTCTGAAGTATTCGTTGTATTCAACCTGACTACTAAAGAACAGATTATCGGTGGTACATGGTACGGTGGTGAAATGAAAAAAGGTATGTTCGCTATGATGAACTATTACCTGCCGCTGAAAGGTATGGCTTCTATGCACTGCTCTGCTAACGTAGGCGAAGCTGGTGACGTTGCTATCTTCTTCGGTCTTTCAGGAACCGGTAAAACTACTCTTTCTGCTGACCCGAAACGTTACCTGATTGGTGACGACGAGCACGGTTGGGACGATAACGGTGTATTCAACTACGAAGGTGGTTGCTATGCAAAAGTTATCAACCTGAGCGAAGAAAACGAACCGGATATCTGGAGAGCTATTCAACGGAACGCTCTGTTAGAAAACGTAGTGATCAAAGAAGACGGAACTCCTGACTATGCAGACGGTTCAGTTACTGAAAACACTCGCGTTTCTTATCCGATCTATCATATCAACAAAATCGTTCTGCCTTCAAAAGCAGGTCACGCAAGCAAGATCGTTTACCTGTCGGCTGACGCATTTGGTGTATTGCCTCCGGTTTCTATCCTGGACGATGCACAGGCTCAATATCACTTCCTTTGCGGTTATACTTCAAAATTAGCCGGAACAGAACGTGGTATCA
>JAJQAZ010000177.1 GCA_021203545.1 Tannerellaceae bacterium
CCCTGACACCCAGGACTTTGTCCTGGGCTGGGATAGGGCGTCCTTTCAGGACTTATTACACTTATATTAAGAGATTTTGGGATTAGATTCTCCATCTGCACAAAAATCAGTTGGTCTGTTCGTTTTCCGGATTAAGGGGAGTTGTACTCCCCGCCTGTTGAATCTTCGGATTTGTAATCCGTTACTGCTCTTAATTTAAACTTTACTTCTTAAATATGGGATTGGAAAATCCTAAGTCTTAGAGAACGGGGAGTACAACTCCCCTTAATCCAGAATCCCCTTAATCCAAAAGTCTAAACTCCTTTTGATCCAAAGTCCAATTCTCCTGGATCCAACTGTTTTCCTTTTTTAAAGTGAGGATTGGGTTTGGTATTCCGAAGGGGAGACGCCAAACTCTTCTTTGAAACATTGGCGGAAGTATTTGGGGCTGTTGAAGCCTACCATGTAAGATATTTCGGAAACGTGATATTCTCCTGTGCGAAGTAAACCGGCTGCTTTCCGCAGACGGATTTTTCTCACGAACTCGTTGGTCGAAACATCTGTTAAACTCTTTATTTTACGGTAAAGGGTGGAATGGCTCATACACATTTTGTCTGCTATAAAGGCTACATCGATCTTTTCCGTAAAAATATTCTCTTCAACAATACTGATTATCTTTTCCAAAAAGGCGCTATCCAGTTTACTGAGCGATTGATTGATCTCATTTACAACACCCTCAGTCGGTTCGTTAGTTCCAACCATACGGGCCAGTTTCTTACGGGCTTCCAATAGATTCACCACCCGGCTACGCAACAAACTGGCACTAAAAGGTTTTGTAAGATACGAATCTGCTCCGGCTTCATATCCTTCGGTTTTATCCGAAAGTGAATCTTTGGCCGTCAATAAGATGACAGGAATATGGCTGGTTCGCATATCTTCTTTGAGAATGCGGCATAACTCTATCCCACTGACTATAGGCATCATAATATCGCTGATGATTATATCCGGAATTTTACTAAATGCCAGATCGATCCCCTCCTGCCCATTGGAGGCGGTAAAGACTTCGTAGCTATCTTTAAATGAATCTTCAATATAACTGCAAATATCAGGATTATCCTCTACAATTAATATGACCGGCTTATGGGAAAACAGAATTTCAGAAGATGCGGCAATTACTTCGGTTGTTTCCTGAACCGCTATATCCTGATTCGCATGCAGCGAATCAGGATATGTGTTTTGGGTGAGTAAGGACAATTTAAACGAAGTGCCTTCGTTTAAATTGCTATCCACGTGGATAGCAGCCTGGTGTAGTTCCACCAGGTTCTTTACCAAAGCCAGTCCAATCCCCGTTCCTGAAGCCTGATGTTTACTGTCAGCCTGATAATAACGGTCAAAAATATGTTCCAGTGCATCCGGTGCAATCCCACAACCAGTATCTTTTACCTCTATTTCGGTATATTCCAGTTCATCCTCTTTGCGGGAACTTAGTGTCAGATAAACAGTTCCCCTTTCAGTATATTTCAACGCATTCGATAATAAATTATTGAGTATCGTTAACACCATTTCCCAGTCATAATAGAGAAAATAAGGTTCAGCCGGTATAGATAATTCTACTTTTACATTCGGATTGTTATTTAATTCTTTATAACGAAGTCCGGTTTCACGTACCAGCAACGTAATATCATCCCGTTTGACACACAGCCGTTTATTCTGTGTTTCTGTTTTCCGGAATTCCAATATCTGATTGATCAGGTTTAATAAATGCAGGGCACTCTGATGAATCAGGCTTACCTTTCGCAGGCTTTCAGCCGGTAAAGAATGCTCGTGAACAAGATCTTCCAAAGGACCCAGAATCAGGGAAAGAGGTGTTCGTAGTTCGTGCGTGATATTGGTATAAAAACGGAGCTGTTCGTCATTCAGTTCCCTCTCCTTCCGTATCTGTTGTTTTTCCAGCTCATGCTGATTTTGTTTGTATAAGCGGTATTTATAGCTACGGAGTATAATTACAAGTACTGACAACACAAGTACAATATACATTGTTTTCGCCCACCAACTGGCCCACCAGGGAGGCAATATTTCTATATAGCAGCAAGCAAAATTATCAGACCAATCCTGATTGTTGATCCGCGCCCTGACACAAAATTCATAATGTCCGGCTCTTACATCCCTGAATGTGATAGATCGCTCCTGATTAACCGGAAACCAGGTATCCTGCGATCCTTTCAGAAAGTAGGCATATTCTACCTGATTTACCAAAGCATAATTCTGGATTCCGAAATGAACCGTAAATGTATTTTCATCAGCCTGCAAAACCATTCTCCGGTTCTCCGGAATAGACAGGGAATAATCGCTTTTCTGTTGTACAGGTTGTTTGTCATAAATAGTTAAACCGGTAATAACAACAGGAGGTACCTCTTTTCGTTCCATAACAGACTCCGGGTCAAAGTAGCACACTCCATTAATTGAACCAAAATAAAGAGTTCCGTCCCGGCCGGTTGTAACCGAATTGCTCATAAAATTACCAATCGGTATCTCATCGGATGCATGTGTATAATTATAAAAAACACGTCCCTCCGGCAGGTAACAACAGATTCCGTTATTGGTGCTGAACCAGATATTACCGTTTTGATCCTCTGTAATACCTCTTATGAAACTGTTATTAATGCCGTCGTTACGGCCAAATACGGTGTATGAAAAAAAGCCCTGTGCCGGGAAATAAACCAGTCCGTCACCTGTAGCCACCCACATATTACCGTTGCGGTCTTTATATATCTGGTTGATCATATTGGAAGGGAATCCGTTTTTTTCGTCCAATAATTGTACCAACTGCATCTGTTCGTCAAAAACAGCCACTCCACCTCCAAAGGTTCCTACCCAGATATGCCCTTTGTCGTCCATCATAATACTGCGTACCAGATCGTCCGGCAACTCCGTATTCTGCATATCGTATATCCGGGTATTAAAAGGGTTCTGTAAAGGGAATACATAAATTCCTTTATTAGTGGATACCCACAATCGCTTTTGGGAATCTTCATAAAAAGCACGGACATCCAACCCCTGTTTGACAGTGAATTCCAGAGGTACAAATTGATCTGCGCGGGCATCATAATAATAAATCCCTCCCAGAAAAGCACCTAACCATATCCGGTTATTAGAATCATTAAAAGCAGTCAACACAGCATTATTTCCCAGTTTATTATTCTCCCGGGTATACGTTTCCACCCGTTCCCCGTTCCGGAACAGGTTAATACCACCTCCGTCCGTACCAACCCAGATCTGTCCCGTTTGATCGGTGCAAAGCCCCCATGCCACTTTATGAGTTAAACCTTTCCGTAATTCAGGAGCATAGCTCCAGTTATAAAACACTGAACTTTCTTTGGCCAGAAAATGAACACCATCCCCATAGGTACCTAACCATAAATTATCGAACGAATCAATAAATATACTTCGCACAGTAGCCTGGGATATCTGCTGCGCATAGTTCATAGAGGAAGAATTCTGAAACCGGATCTCTTCCAGAGAGATAAAAAAAGGACGTTTCAAATCAAGAAAAGAGATACCATTCATCTCGGTGGATACGATCAGTTTGTTCTCATATTCCCGGATAGCATAGACCCGGTTGGAAGGTAAAGAATCAGGATCTCCCGGAACATGACGAAAAACAAAAAAGTCTTTCCTGTCCGGATTATAAAGAGCCAAACCATTGTTTGTACCTATCCAGATATTACTCTGATGATCTTTATAAATGCAGTGTACTTCATTTCCGGGCAGACTATTCGGGTTTTGCGGGTCATGCATAAAATTAACCACTTTATTATCCTTTAGCGACAGGATACTTAGCCCATGTGCCACATGTCCGATATACAAATTTCCATCCCTTCCATCCAGCAGGGTCCAGACATTATTACTCACCAGTTCCGGAATGGTAGTCTGGTTATAATGGATAAAGGTACCTGTGCTTTTATCAAACAAATCAACTCCCTGATGATAAGTACTTATCCACAGATTACCGTTTACTGCCTGGTCTATACCTGTTACATCATTCGTAATCAGAGAACCCGGTATATCATCGTCGTGCAGATAACTATAAAAAGAATCATCTTCATAATTGTAGGCGTTCAGGCCGGCGCGCTGTGTGGCAATCCATATAACAGGTTCCTCCTTATCCGCATATACTTCGTTTAACTCATTTCCTGTCAGGCGCAGTTTTTCCGATGAATGTTTATAATAAGGAATAAATTGATTACCATCAAAACGATTCAATCCTTCCTCAGTTGCAAACCAGATAAATCCGTTTTTATCTTCCGCGACTCCTAATACAAAATTATTGGATAATCCATGCTCAACACCCAGGTATTTTATCTGATACGATTGTGAAAACAGAGGTAGAGAGAAAATACAAAAAAGGCAAAAAAAGGAATCTTTTCATGGTCGTTATTTGTGTCAAATTATAGTCATTCAAAAGTAGTGATAAATCCTGAAATACAGGGCAGAAATCAGGCATTGCACGATTTGCACCCCCTGTTTGCATGATTTATTCAGGCCTTCCGGAATAATCCATTGTATGTTTGCAAAGAAAGTTAAAAAAGCCGAAGAAAAATAAAGTAATGAGATAAAAACCCCTTCGGCCACTTAACTCAACTTAATAATAAATTTTTTAATACTAAAATTATCATGAAAAAGAGAAATCTATTAAAGGTTCTGCTGTGGATATTCATCCTCCCACTGGCCTTTAGTTGTAATGATGACGATTCAGGATTTAGTGATGTAGATGGACTACCGCCTGTGATCACCTTATCTGTGGAACACATTCAGGGAGAAGTAGGGCGTGATTTCCAGATTACCGGTTTGATTACAGATGCAGACGGATTGAAATCCGTTCGATTAGTTAATGAGGATATGTACCTCGATAAGACCATTGACCTTCTTGCTATTTATGATGAACTGCTAACCTCCTACGAATTGGATTACAAATTCAATGTAAAAGAAGGTGAAGAGACGGACTCATACCGTGTAAAAGTAATTGCTACAGACATAGGCGACCGTACCACAGAAGAGAATTTAGTAGTAAGTATGGATGGAGATTTCCAGGCTCCGATCTTTTCTGTAAAACCCGATGATGAAATCACCGTTTTGCTTTTAGGAGATGGTGATTTTACCGTAGATGTTAGTTTTACTGTTACAGATGATAAAGCGTTGGAATATGTTGAGTTCAGTATTCCTTTATTAAACGTAGAACGTAACCTTTCTGCCAACAGACAAAAAGAGTTTTCTTATGAAGAGACTTTTATTATTCCTGATGTAGAAACAGAATACGAATTAAACATTCTCGCAGCTGATACATTCGGGTTGGTAACAGAAATCAAAAGTATCATTGTAGCAACTAAAGAAATGCGCGATTTCGCCAAAATGTATCTGGTGGATGTTGCAACCGCGCAGGAAATGAACAGCGATGTAATGGGAATTCCCATGTATATCGAACGGACGGCACCTTATACTTATGTAGGACGTTATTATTCGGAAAAAGTAGGTACCGAAGTTCGTTTTGTTCCGCAAAAAACCGATTTTAAACCGATTTGTTTTGGTATTGACCCAGAAGACCAGAATAGTTTAACATGGGATCCAAACGTTTCCCTGCCTATTGTATTGGATGAAATCGCTTACTACGAATTTGAAATAAACATCCGGGACAATACCTATTCATATAAAACTTATATTCCGGAAGATGAACCCATTCAGGGGATTGGAGAGACCGGTCATTATTTTTGGTGGGATGATCCGAATGCGGACACCTATGAATTCCATTTAGCCTTAGCCGGCAACGGTTTAGGTGATAACGTTCAATGGAATACTACTGATTGTTTGATTATAGAACAGGACCCCGATAATCCGTTTATTTTCTATAAAGAATTGGATCTGGTTGCCGGAAACGATGTTTCATTCTGTATTATCCCGTGGGCACCTGACGGCTGGTGGAAAGATCCGGCATGGAAATTTGATGCAGAAACAGGCGAAGATTATAATGTACTGGGAGGCAGCGTCGACATGGGGCCTAAAGCTGTACCGGCTACAGGCAAATACATGTTTAAATTCGACACTCACCTGTTGCGTACTAAAATATATCCTATTGACTAACTTATAATACAATTATGAAAAATATATTCATTGTTTTATTGACATTACTCTCCTTCAGCCTATATGCGCAGGAGATTACAGTCACCGGAAAGGTGACATCGACCGATGATCCCGAGGGTGTAATCGGAGCATCCATTCTGGTACCCGGTACCACCAATGGTACAATAACAGACCTGGATGGTAATTATACATTAAATGTTCCTTCCAACGCGACACTCCGTTTCTCTATGATCGGATACAAAACACAGGAAATCCGGGTAAACGGACAGACTGTTATCAATGTCGTTCTGCAGGAAGATATTGGTATGCTGGATGAAGTGGTTGTGGTTGGTTATGGTGTTGTAAAGAAAAGCGACCTGACCAGTTCTATCTCTACTGTAAAAGGAGAAGAACTACAATACATGACCAGTGGGAATGCAATGCAGTCTTTACAGGGTAAAACGCCGGGGGTTCAGGTAACTTCAGGTGGTGGACCGGGCGATCAACCCCGTGTTATCATCCGTGGGGTAACCACTGTAAACGGTACCAATCCTTTATATGTTGTAGACGGAATGCCGGTAGGTGAAAATATTAACTTCCTGAACCAAAATGATATTGAAAGCATGGAAGTATTGAAAGATGCTTCTGCCGCGGCAATCTACGGAACCCGTGGTTCGAATGGGGTTATCCTGATCACTACTAAAAAAGGGAAAATAGGCAAACCTACTTTCAACGTAACAACTTCGGTTGGTTTCCAGACATTGCGAAATCCCAATATGGCCGGTGCCGCAGAATACGAACAGGTTTTTAAAGCCCGGTACATAAATGATGGGGATACTCCACGCTGGAATTCACCCATGGAAGGATATACCGATGCCGATGGTACCGACTGGTGGAAAGAAACTGTAAATAAAACAGCTTTGATCCAGAATTATAATATCAGTTTCCAGGGTGGAGATGAAAAAAATGTTTACAGCGGTAGTATAGGCTACTATAAACAAAACTCACAGTATGATTATGGTTTCTGGGATAAATTGACGGCCCGTTTCAGTAGTGAGTATAAATTCAGTAATTACGTAAAAGCCGGTATTGATATGATGCCGAAACTGGAACGCTGGAAAGATACGCCGAATTTGTTATCTGATGCTATGTATATGGACCCGACTACTCCAATTTTCCGCCCGGAAGAAGAATGGACCAGTAACGAATACGATAATTATCAACGTTCTTACAACAATGAAATCTGGAACCCGATTGCGAATCTGGCACGGCAAAACAAAGGAACAGATGAGTACGGATTATTAATGAATCCCTATATCTCTATCGAACCCATTAGCGGACTAACCATTCGCAGCCAGTTTGGTGTAAACGCCCGTTTCAATCATGCGGACGAGTTCACCCCTGAGTTCAGTATGCACGCGCAGGAACAATCATTAGTTAACAAAGCATACCGGAAGATGAATCATTATGTTGACTGGAACTGGACAAATACGGTCAATTATATGACGACTATTAATTCAAAGCACAATCTGAATGTAATGGCCGGTTATACCGCAGAGAAATTCTCTTACTACTGGCTGGAAGGTTCGCGTACCAATATACCTTCCAACAACGTGGAAGAATTACGGTATGTAAGTGCCGGTACGGACGGACGGGATGCAAGTGGTACCAATACATACAATACATTGATTTCCTACCTGGGACGTGTAATGTATAATTATGACAACCGCTATTATGTGACGGCATCTGTCCGCGTGGACGGTTCGTCTAAATTTGCAGAAGGGAATAAATATGCTACATTCCCTGCGGTATCCGCAGCCTGGCGCATCTCTGAAGAAGCCTTTATGAAAGAAAACCAGGATGTGGTAAACTCGTTGAAACTTCGTTTAGGCTGGGGACGTGTAGGAAACCAGAATATTGATAGCGACGCTTACCTATCTTTGCTTACTACTACAAATTATGTTTTCAATGGCGACCGTGTAACAGGTACAGCGCTGGAAGGTGTAGCAAACCCTGCATTACAGTGGGAAACCGTAGAAGATTATAACATAGGGTTAGACATGGGATTCCTGAATAACCGCCTGAATATTACAGCCGATTTCTTCCGGAAAGAATCGAAAGATATGCTTTTGAAAAAACAAAATCTGCTGATTTTGGGATACCCCTCATGGAACGGACAATTGTGGACCAATGTAGGTAGTATGACTGCTACCGGTTGGGAAGTGGCCATCAACTGGCACGATAAAGCAGGCGATTTCACCTATGATCTGGGGCTTAACCTTTCTTCTGTAAAAAACAAAGCCAAAAGATTAGTAGATGGTGATGCTATTAAAACACAGGATTTCAATAGCGACCAGATTGTATGGAACGTAGAAGGAGGCGAAATAGCCCGTTTCTGGGGATACAAAACAGATGGTATATTCCAGAACTGGACAGAAGTATATGCACATTCAGACGAAAATGGTAATCTGCTTCAACCAAACGCACAGCCCGGCGACATCCGTTTCAAAGACCTGAACGGAGATGGGGTATTTGATGAAAACGATAAAACCTGGATCGGTAAAGCCCTGCCGGACCTGATGGTTGGATTCAATGTACAACTGGGTTATAAGAACTTCGACCTCGTTGCCAATTTCTATGGAACATTCGGAAACGACATTTACAACAAAACCAAAACCGGATATTCCGGCGAAGGCGGTAGCAATGTATATGCCGGAACCTTAGATAAAGTATGGACCGGAGAAGGTACAAGCAACGATTTTCCCCGTTTGTCTGTAAACGACCCGAATATGAACTATAAACGGGTATCCGATTTCTTTGTGGAAAGTGGTTCTTATTTCCGTTGTAAATTGCTGCAGGTAGGTTATACCATTCCGCGCCACTTATTAAACGGTTACGGATTAAGGGTATCTCTATCCGCACAGAATCCGTTTACAATCACAAAATATTCCGGTATGGATCCAGAAAGAGGTTCTATGGGAGGTGATAACATTACAGAAGCAGGGGTAGACGGAATTGCTTATCCGAACCCACGTACATTCCTGCTGGGTCTTAACTTCACATTCTAATTAATAAGATTATGAAAAAGAATATAAAACAAACAATTATAGCTTTATCTATAACAGCATTACTGTCTGTAGGTAACACCGGATGCAGCGACTTTCTGGATCAGCCGGCACTGGGTAAAGAGAGTCTTGACACCTATTTCCAGACTGAAGAAGAATGTCTGAACCAGATCAACGGATGTTATGAAGCCATTCACTGGAATGGTTGGTGGGAAATACGTAAATTTATTAATACCACCAGTATGTGTACGGATGATATGTGGATGGGAAATACAGCCCAGGACGCAGGTGAGTACCGGGATCTGGCACACTATACAGGTAATGCACAGACCGATGCTACACAGAACTTCTGGCAATACCGTTACAAAGGAATCTTCCGCACCAATGTTTGTCTGGAAAGAATACCGGAAGCCCCTATTACGGACGAAGACCTGCGTAAACGGATGATTGCGGAAGCTAAATTCCTGCGTGCCTATTTCTATTTCGATTTAGTAATCAATTTTGGTGGTGTACCTGTTTTACATGGTTTTCTGCAGCCATCGGATGTACAGGGAATCAAACGGAGTAGTGTAGCAGAAACGTATAAAGTAATTGAAGATGACCTGGTGGATGCCATCCCTGATCTGCCTTTACGCAGTGAATATCCCGATGCGGATTTGGGAAGAATTACGAAAGGTGCTGCACAGGCCCTGCTTGGAAAAGTATACCTGTTCCAGGAAAAATACAACGAAGCGGAAACCATGCTGTAATATGTCATTGACTCCAACGAATACGAGATTTTACCCAACTTTGGTGATGTATGGGATATTACAACCAATAACAGCAGAGAAGGAATTTTTGAAGTACAAAACGCATATGATGAAATTCTTTCATTAGGCTGCAGCCTGGCTATAGTTTCCGGAGCCAGAGAAAATCCCGACGGCGACGGCTGGGCATGGGGCTTACCAACCAGCCATCTGGAAAAAGCATTTCTGGATGCCGGCGATACCGAGCGTCTGAAATGGACCATCATCAAACACGGGGATGAAGAAGTAGCCGGCGACCCGGATGCGACACTTCCTTTCCAGGCTCCTATTACCTCTCATAAATCCGGACGTATCAACCGGAAATTCTATATTCCTGTAGCCAAACGTCCGGCACAATACGGATTAGATAAAATACCGATGAACTTCCGCATCATCCGTTATGCCGATGTATTATTAATGCAGGCTGAAGTTAAAAATGCACTGGGTAAAGATGCGGAAGCCCGCACATTATTGGATCCTATCCGTGAACGGGCGAACTTAAACAAGTTCACTACCGAAACCGGAACCACCCTGCGCGACGCCATTCGTTTGGAAAGACGTTTAGAGTTAGCATTGGAAAATCACCGGTTAGCAGATATCCGCCGCTGGAAAGGAGATGACGGAAAACCGTTAGTAACCAGCATCATGGGTGCAAATGGTTCATTTGTAAAATACAATACACAGGAATCCACAGATGAGTTTGAAACAGTAAACGACAAAGAAGCATCCAATAAAGGATACAACTTTAACGAAACACGCGACTTGCTCTTCCCGATTCCCTATTCGGAAGTTAGCATGTCTAATAATTCCATCGAACAGAATCCGGGGTATTAATACCTTAAGATAACTTTTAAATTAAAAAGGGGCTGACCAAAAAGTCGCG